>JBCDFA010000104.1:0-21012 GCA_039178835.1 Chloroflexota bacterium | reverse complement strand
ACCATATCAAACACTCTTTCGATCATTGTTGTTACTCAGCCAGTGCCAGCCGAATACCCAGACCTGCGAACACGGCGGCAAATGAGCGTCGTAGCCAGACAATAGCCCTGGGGGAATGAACAACATAGGTGCGGACTCGACTAGCGAGAATGCCGTACAACACGAAAACCACAAGTGTCAGAGCCATAAACACTAGACTTAGCAGAAACAACTCGGTGGTTGGTGCTGTGGTGTTGGGTGCAATAAAGAGCGGTAAGAACGTAAAAAAGAAGATGGTCAGCTTGGGATTCAAGATATTGATCAAGACAGCTTTCAACGCTATCTGCCAGAGGCTGTGCTGTGGCGAATCAGACTCAAACGTCATTCCACCCGTGTCACGCCACATCGCCCATGCCAGATACAGCAAGTAGAGTACCCCCGCCAGCTTGATCGTCTGGAATGCTACCGCGCTCATATGCAGAATGAATGATAGCCCCAGTATGCTGGCAAGCAAATGAGGAACAATACCGACTGTGCACCCAATAGCTGCCGCGATACTGGCCCGCCAACCACGGAAAAGCCCCATAGAAATAGTGTAGATGACACCTGTCCCTGGTATCAACACAACGATCAGTGATGTGAGTAAAAATTCTGCACTAAACATAGACACCTCCTATGCGATAACGACCCTGATTGACCCATAGCATCCCGCAGCACAAAGCTCAACAGCCCGTAAGCAGGTCAGATGCGACAGGTTGTATCAAGGGGCTGGTCGCAGCAGTACGCACTGTCGCTTCAATAAGCGTGACTGTGGTCAGCAGACATGCTTTGGGTTGGTTGGTCGGAGTGTACTATGGTCGAAGAATGCTGTCTTGTACATTATTGCGGTATTGGCCAGGCGTGAAGCCCCAGAGTTGTTTGAAGCGGCGCGTCAGATGGCTCTGGTCGGTGAACCCGGTGGCAATAGCAACGTTTGCAATAGGTTGTCCAGCCGCGAGCATGGCTTTAGCATGCTTGATCCGCACCTGCCGTAGGTATGCGTGAGGAGGGATGCCGACTGCCTCTCGGAAGACTCGGACGAGGTGGTAACGGCTGAGTTGGGTCAGTTGCGACAAATGATTGAGCGTAATCTCTTCAGCATAGTGCGCCTCGATGTAGCGTTTTAGCTGCGTTATGGCATCTGGCTCCTGTCCTATCCGATGTTCTGGTGGTGGGTCATCGGCATGGCGGCGTATGAACTGTGCGAGGATGTCTAACAAGAGCGTTTCTTGCTCAATCAGTGGTGTATTTGCGTTCTCAAACTGGCGATGCACATAGTGGAGTTGTTGTGCTACAGCGATATCGGCAATTACCCCAGCCCGGAAGAATGGTAGGTGACGAGGTCGATCTGCGACTTCACAGGCCACCTGTTCAAGGATACTCGTGTCGAAGTAGAACATCCGATACGACCACCCCTCTTCTATCACCGGATGCCCAGTGTGTACCTCACCAGGAATACACAGGTTAATGTTGCCTGGAGCAGCAACAACGTTCTCACCACGATAGAAAAAGCCCAACGCGCCCTGCTCAATGACACCAATGGCATAGCGCTCATGCGTATGGCGTGGGAACGACTGCGTGAGGTGTTGTCCGCGCAGCAATTCGAGAGCACCAAGCTTAGGAATGTGCCATAGTGTGGTTTGGGTTGAAGAGTTTCTGGATTTCATAGCTTATGAGTACTATACGTTTGTTGTGATGAGCTGCTTAGTATAACATTGGGGTTCGGTTGATAGATCTGCTACATCGCTACTTGTCTTTTTGCTTCATCAATCACCACTGTAGCTACCTCTTCTGGAAAGGCCCAATCTGTACAGGGAATTGTGGTTTCGTCAACGTATTTTTGTGCTACGTACAGAATGTTCGCGGTTATCTTGGTAATTGCGATATTATGGTGTGAGGCAACGTCAATCTCTGCTTTGGCCTGTGCGAGCTGATCCAACATTCTGTGTGTATCTTTGAAAAACGTTGTTTTGCCAATTGATTGAGTCGCACTCAGCACCATGCCATATGCAGCCGCTTGTTGCCGCACAAGTGCAGATCCAGATAATCCTTTGATGATGTTGCGTATCTCTTCAAGTGATACGCAACTCGTTGCTGGTCCAAATACTTGACTGTTGCTTGATATCTCTATGATGAATCTCCTTCAATTCTAACTTTCTGACACAGACGTGGTTATGGTATGTGATTGCCCATATAGCACTCTATGACGTCATATGAGAAATGACAACGATCAACCGACTATACATTTTCAATGTCCTCAGCCAACTCTGGCAATTAGTTTGGAGCGTAGACTTTCATTCGCATGTTGTTCGCTGTCATCAGACTATTTGCTTTGCTGTCCCATCGTCACGCCAATCGCCACGCCAATAGCTATGCCTATGGCTATACCTGTGCCCATGTTGTCAAGTGCGCTACCAATCCCAACACCAATTCCTACACCAACCGCAATCCAAACACTAAGCATACGCCTCTGTCGTGAATTCATCTTTTCCTCTTTTTACATTATGGATTAATGGTTCAGATGTCGCAATGGCTACATCTGGAAAGTTCTGCATGTATAGACGCTTAATCTATCACGATGGTGGCATGGTTTGGAAAACGGATGATTTTGGAGGGAAACTATTTTTGTATGGAATACACCACAATTCAATGAGAACACCCCACTATTGATCAACTCTCAATACCGTGTATAACTAGAGCAATTGGCCAGAGAATATTTGATTAGCAGGTTATTTGTCTTTATCAGTTCCTTTGTGTTCCTCGCTCAGTGCCAGGTTTAAGGCAACACCAATACTTATTCCGAGAATCATACCTATTGGTATTCCCATAATGACATTGTCAAGTAGCATGCCTATCGCTATGCCAAGTGCTATACCACTACCAATCCCCGCACCAATGCCAATCATATTCCTTGACTTTGGACGGTTTTTCTTGTCGTTCGATTCTGAATTCATCTTTTCCTCTTGAATGATTTGTAAAGTGGTTCAGATGTAGCCATTGCAACGTCCTGAATGGTTTTCGTATATTGATGCTTGATCTATCATAATGGTAGCATAGTTTCCAAGGGATATGATTCTGAAGCAAAACTGTTTTATGCAGAGATAGAAGTCAGCCCTGTCACGCTCTAAGAGGTGCATCAAAATGGAGTGATTACAATGGTAAGAGTAGTAGATGCGTGACTGTGCACCTGTTCCTCTATCACATCGAAAAAAACAGGGTTAAACTAACAACAAGTAACGCATTCAAGCACAATATCCCTTCCAGGATAAAGAGTGACTGTCTTTTCTCGAGATCCCAATGAAGCACAGCATAATGTGCAAAACCATCTGCAAATGCAAATGAAACAAAGGCAATACTAAATGGGATGAGGGATGTGGTGGCTATACTTTGCGCCACCAGGTATCTCACTGCCCAGTGCATTCCCGTTGTGTAAAAGCGTTCAAATGGGCTTACCAAACTCAATAGAATAGAATGATTTTGCTGGCTATTATCATCACTCTTAGAAAAGAGACTGTAAAGCGCTGCCAAAAAAATGAAAAAAGCCTCTACTAGCCCTGCACCTATGCCCATACCCAGCAGCCAGTTACGATCTGAAGCATAATGCGTGAAGACGAGAAAAAAGGCACAAGTGACACCAAGTTCCCCGATGGCACCAATGACTCCGGCAGCGACTCCCTGTATGGTGTTGCGTGCTTTGCGCTGTCGTTTTTCCCACCGATCTTTGGCCCATTTTTCCCAAAAGGACCAGATAACACCCTTAATAGATACACCGATAAACCAGATGGCACCGCCACTCAGGAACGCACCGATACTGGTTCCCCAATAGATAAGTATGGAAATGTAAAAGATAAATACCGCGAGAAAACCGGTGATGGTTAACAGTTTGTACTTCAATGGATTTCCTAATAGAACTCTGAATGTGCTGGCAGCATATCTTCTTGAAGAGTGGGTTATTACAAATGAAAGCTCAACGAGTAGAACTTCTTGTTATGATAGAAACAATAATGTCAGTGAGTAATCTCCCTCGAAAATTAGCAACGGCTACGTTCCTTTTTTCATCAAGGTTAGCCATTTGATCTGGTGGTATAGAACCAGGAGGAGCATAAATCATTAGAGCTGTTTTATCTCCTTTCTGAGACAAGATAGCGTCTATTTCATTTTCCCAATCAGACCACGATGCTATGTATAAAGAAATACCCTCTGCTCTCCCCATATCTTTTTTTGTGGATATTTCCACAATATTCTTCTCCAAGAATAAACCTGAGTCGAGAAGTAGATTCTTAATACTTGATAGATTGTCAGCTCTCGCAAAAACAGCAATTTTACTGTTTGCAAGACCGTTCCCCAATCTAAGAAGCACTGGTAAAATCCCTCTAGCCCATAACACAACCCCTGTGATCGAAGAGATAATAACAATTATAGTGCTTACATAACCAACATATGTTAAAAAGGTTAAAAAAGCCTCCATCCTAACACAACCCCCTATCGTTTTTGTTCAGAGTAGCAGATAGATGATGATCTACCTACTACTCTATCAGGTCAGACTATAAACAACAAACTCATCAATGATTTTGAGCACGCTGTTCGACGTAGTAGCTGTAGCCACCTTCGTAAACGTGTAGCTCGCCATCGCGGACTTCGAAAATACGATCAACCACGCGATCTAGAAAGTAGCGGTCGTGCGAGACCACTACCACCGTACCAGCGAAGTCCTCAAGGGATTGCTCCAAGACTTCAGCAGACGGAATGTCGAGATTGTTGGTTGGTTCGTCGAGGAGCAGGCAGTTCGCACCACTGATCATCAGGCGGGCCAGTTGGACGCGGCTTTTCTCGCCACCGCTCAAGGTTGCGATAGGTTGCGAGGCAGCAGCATAGGGGATGAGAAATTGCCCTAGTTTGGCGACGGCCTCGCCTTCATACATGGGCCGCACGGTACGTAACGCCTCAATCGGTGTCTGGTCCATATCGAGAGTCTCATGTTGTTGGGCGTAGTAATCAAGCTGTATGCTGGGGCCAACCCAGATTTCGCCATGGTCAGGGGCAAGCTGATCGAGGATCATGCGGAGCAGCACCGATTTGCCCGCGCCATTCGCTCCCACAATACCGATGCGTTCCCCGTTCATAATCGTGGCTCGTGCCTCCATAAGCACGATGTGGTCATCAAAGGCTTTGTCGATGCCACGCAGTTCGATAGCCTTGGTACCGCCACGTGCCCGAGGCCGAAAGGTGAGCGCCATTTTCCGTCGCTCGAGTACCGGACGTTCGATCTTGTCCATCCGGTCGATCTGGCGCTGTTTATTACGAGCCTGTTTGATGTGCCGCTCATTGATAACTATGCTGGCCCAGAGTTTGAAGCGGGCCACGGCTGCTTCGAGCTGGGCGATCTCCTTCTGTTGTGCTACATAGTCCTGCTGTTGTTTCAGGAGCGCCAACTCCTTTTGTGTCGCATATGACGAGTAGTTGCCCTCCCAACGGATGAGTCGTGCTGCGGTATTTGTCGCTGGCTCAAGCTCTACAATAATCTGTACTGTCTCATCCAGCAGATAGCGGTCGTGGGAAATAATAATAACGGCACCTTGAAATGCCCGAATGATCTGTTCCAGTCGAGCTTTCCGCTCAAGATCGAGATGGTTGTCTGGCTCATCAAGGAGGAGGATGGCTGGATCGGATAACAAACAGCGGGCCAGCCCGACCAGTTTGCGCTGCCCTCCGCTGAGCAGTCGCATGGGATGATGCCAGTGTGACTCGGGCATGTCGATCTCGTGGAGTAGAGATTGGGCACGATTATGCAGCAGCGGGCCGCCAAGGTCTTCAAACTGTGTCAGTAGTCGTTCGTGTTGGTTCATCACATTTTGGAGCGCATCCATATCATCGGCGATATCTGGATCGCCCATCTGGGCTTCGAGGTGAATAATGGTTTCTTCCAGATTATACAAATCCTGGCGAGCAGCCAGCAGCTCGTTCATCACGGTGCGCTCAGGGTCACCGTGATATTCCTGGGGCAGGTAGGCGACACGGGTATTGCGCCGCAGTGTGATGTTGCCTGCATCTGGAGATTCTAGGCCGGCCAGGGTGCGTAAGAGGGTTGATTTGCCGATGCCGTTCGGGCCAACCAGACCGATTTTTTCACGATCCTGGATGGACCAGGAAAGCTCCCGAAAGATGGTCCGGCCACCATGTATTCGTGCGATGTCGTGCAAGTCTGCGATGATCATAGGATGCTCCTGTGTTGGGATGTCGTGCGTCAGGCAATCTCAACGAATCGCTTGGGAGTGTCAATAAATAACGTCGTGAGTCTTTGCACTGACCCACGACGTAAAAGTGTTCTGTATCAAGAATGTTTTTAGAAAAGCTTTACATATCTTTCTCGTCGTAAGGCGCAGTCCTCCTATGAGCTGCGCCCTGAATGGCACCACGCGATATCCTCCAGCAGATTTTTGTGTGTTGCCAACGCATAGTCGAAAGATCCTAGTGTCAACTTTTCCTGACGATACAGTGAGGATACGTCACTACAAGGCGTATGTCAATCCGACCTGCGAACGAATTGTGTGCGGTCATACTAGCCTACCACTTGCTGACGGAGTAACTGCTCCTGTTCTTCGAGTAGGTAAGTACAGACGCTCAATCCAGCTTTGGTGCCTTCGCCCAGTGCAATGAGAATTTGCTCGGCGTGGGCAGCACTCGTCACATCGCCTGCGGCAAACAGACCGGGCGTGCGCGTGGCACAGTATTCATCGACCACAATTTGGGTGCTGCCACTGCGCTCAACCAGCGATCCGAGGAATCCTGCATGCACCTTGAGTCCCATTTCAATAAAGACACCATCTGTCGGGAGTGTGTGTGCTGTTCCATCCGGTGCTGTGACTGCAATCGCGGTCACATGTGAGTCCCCGATAATCTCGTTGACGGTGTATCCAGAAAGGACGGTGACACGCTCTTCGGCAAGTAATTTTTCACCCAACGCGAATGCTCGAATATCGGTCTGATTGGGGACAATCAAGGTGACTTTCTGCGCGATAGCATTGAGTTCAGCCGCTGCTCGGAGTGCACGTAGGTTATCACCAACGACAACGACCTGACGATCCGTAAAGAGCGGAACATGACTCACTGTTGAGTAGCTGACACCATAGCCCATCAGCCCTGTTTCGCCAGTAGCGCCGAGCATGCGTGGGGAAATGCCACTTGCGACGATAATCGTTCGCCCTTGAAATGCACCATCTTCCTGGCAAATAACTTGAAAGTTGTTGTTATGAATAAAGACGCGTTCAACTCGATCCATATGGCGTCGCACATTGGGAGCGCCTACCAATTGTTCACGGAGTTGCTCAACAGTTTCTTCGCCTAACAGTTTTTCAGGTGTTTCAAGCCAGGGCAGTCTGAGGCGGTATGATGCTTTACCACCTAAATCAGGGGCAATGATAAGGGTTGATAAATGGTGGTGGGATGTGGCGGCGGCTGCCGCAAGTCCCGCAGGGCCGGCACCAATAATAATAACATCAAACACAAGCTACCTCCTTGTAGTGAAGATCATAAGACGTTCAATCAATGTATGATGAATACTATTCGAGACTCACAAATTCCTTCAACTATCTTTCATTCCAATAGCTTACGAATGTAGTGCACCTATTTGCTGCTGGGTAAACAACGCAACGGTTTCATCATCTGGTATGGGCTGTTCTATCTGAGCCAGATGCCCCTGATGAGGTTCAGTTTCCCATGTAAGAGACACCACCACATCAGCTTGTTTGGCAACGTGTTGCAGTGCGTTCACCGCACCACCTGGTGTGGCTACAATACAGCGGCGGGGATGCCTCCGCCGTACTGCCTGGAGCGCAGCAAGTTGTGCTAGCCCACTGCCAATACCATCGTCGACCAAAATAACCGAGCGACGACTCAGGTTTGGTAAAGGACGCCCTGTACGGTACTCAATGGCCAACTCTTTGATCTGATGGAGCGTTTGATGTGCTGTCTGCCAGACGGTAGGGACTTTGACATCAGGTAATCGAAAGATAGCGGCATTCAAGCAAAGTCCGCCCTCCTCACTAACTCCTCCGGCGACCATACCGGGATGCTCAGGTATGTAAAACTCACGTGCAACAAGTACGTCAAGTGGTAAGCGCAACACACGAGCTATTTCAATCGCAACGATGAGACCGCCTGTTGGAAGGGCTAGTATTCGCGCACTTGATGTACGGTGATTGTAGAGTTCCTCAGCAAGGCGATGCCCGATTATCTCACGATCAATATATCGCGTATCCTCATATAATGAGAAGATGTTTCTATCAAGCAGTGGTGTCGATTGGGATTGCATCAGAAGCCTCAATTAGCCCGGTGTCCATCTCTGTTCTCTGTGCAAAGCAACAGTTTTATGTGCAGAAGTGGCACTGGCACTATGATCGCTTTATAGCATTGATCTTGGAGGGCTAACTACAGGTCAGAAACGACTGGTTCTTGGATATGTGAACACAGTTCTGGGTACAAATAGCCATCCAAACACGAATGTAGCATGCTCTCAGCTATTCATGAGAGAAGAAACAGCAACTTGTAGCAATTATGTGATAACTGCCGTTTTCGACTTGCCACTATACGTTAAGTAAATATTACGCTAAAGGCTGGCAAAATACGGTATGCTACCATGTAGTAGTGAGGTTTAAGGGATCATATTTACTCGTGTTACCACGACGAGGTGGGGGTGTTGAAATGATTAAACACAAAGTGTTGATACCAGTAGATGGCTCAGAGTTCAGTCGGCAGATTGTGCCATATGTACGTCGTCTGCTCAACTCTGAAGAATATACGCTCATTTTGCTCCGTGTTGGAGAACCACAAAAGGGAATTATTAGTTCGCCCACGCTGCCAGTGACAACGATTGATCCATCAATGACCTATGCCAGCAGTAAAGATCTTGATCGGGCATTACATCCTGTGTGTGCATCTGATGTAGAGGAAGGCTTACGTTTCGAATTATTGAAAGATTTGCGCAAAGATGTTGTGCATCTTGAGGAAGAAGGATATCAGGTGTCGCTCGCAGTGCGTTTCGGTGACCCTGCGCATGAGATTGTTGATGCTGCTAAGGATCTCGATGTTGACATGGTTACGATGGCAACTCATGGCCGTACTGGCCTCCAACATATGGTACTTGGAAGTGTCTCCGAATGGGTGCTACGGCATCTCTCCATTCCAGTGATGTTGCTACGCCCGACCTGGATGCGATAAATAGCTTTCCACACGTTTGTTGACTCAGAGAGTTGTCTTATTGTTATTCTGTGTAATACAATGACAACTCTCTTTCCTCTTTTTGACTGGTATGTTACAATAATTGAACAATTAGGTTGTCATAACTCAATTTGTTATTACCCACCATACTGTTCAGAGTAGTAGTGACAGAATATATTACAGTGTTGAAAATATGTTCTGGGCACCATGTGTTGCCATCCTCATTCTTATACATACCACCCATAATCGCTACCCGTTATGTAGCACAATAAGTAGGGGGTTACAATGAGTAAGCAAAAGGTCCTGGTTCCACTGGATGGCTCGGAGTTCAGTCGGCAGATTCTGCCATACGTTCGGCGCTTGTTTCGGCCTGATGAGAACGCTCTTTTTCTGTTACGGGTTGCGCAACCACAGCATCACAGCGTTGGTGTTGTACCGAAAACGCTATCTGCTGTCTCATCAATAATGTCTCAGGCGGTTGGTCCAATGACGAGTGGGTATGATGATGTTGCAGAATTCCCAGATAGTTCGTATGACGGGGGCGCCGACGAACTGCGTAGGGAGGTGCGACGGTTGGAACGCGATGGGTATGATGTGTCGCTCGCAGTTCGATTTGGTGAGCCAGCTCACGAGATTGTCGATTTTGCGCGGGAAACCGATGCCGATCTCGTTGCAATGGCTTCACACAGTCGTACAGGAGTTGGTAACATAGTGCTTGGGAGCGTTCCTGAAGAGGTTCTGCACAACCTCTCGATTCCGGTTTTACTCTTACGACCAACATGGGATGTGGCGTTTTAGGCTCTATGTTGCAACATAGATGATCTGAATGTTGCAATTGGTCTGAACCCAAGTCGTGTGTAGTACGCAATGGCTTGTGTATTCGATTCCATCTTCGCGTAATATCTGACATAGCCGAGCACAGACCGTGTGGCTGTATCCACGCCCACGATTAGTCGGATGGGTGGCAACATTTTCCAATGCGGCCACCCAATACCTTGGGAATAGACACAGACTCCTGCTCCACATGTCACCTCCTTACAATCAAAAACCTTTTATTTGATGTATAACATATGTTCTATTTATGATATAATCACTCTATAGTGTAAAGTATTTTGGTGTGAAATACATCAATCTTTCTTGTCACACAGAACTAAAATATGACAGACAGGGTGTTTAAATGAGTGACAACTTTATTTCCCTTCCGGTTAGCAAAATCGGTGAGCGTGTAAAATATGCCAATGTTTATGAACTAGCTTGGATGTATTTGAATAATACGTTACGTAAGCTAGGCATCAACTCAGACTCTTCTGTTGCTAAGTACATAGCTCAGATTCATGGCCGTGGATCACAGCAGGAAATACAGGGACATCGACCATATAGCAAACAAGCGTTTGTGTATGCTTTTCCCGATTCTACTGGATTATCATGGTGCGCCGCAGGACTAGTACGACATTGGTTTCAACTTTCATTAGCGCTTTGGGAGCCCTGGCTGAGAGCACGGCTTGAGCGTGAAGGTATCGTTATTACCACCCATTTCGACGCAATCGCTGATCTCGTTGCATCTGGCAGTTTTGTACAGTTACGTGGCGCGACGTGGTGTGTGAAAGCCGATGATACCAGTCTCTATCGGCAGGACACCCATGGCATCAAAGAGTTGCTTAGAAGTGATCTGACTTCTGAAGAGGCTAGTGAAGTTGCGTTAGTGGAACAAGGCCAATGCAAATGCCCTGTATGTGCTTCTCTTTACTTATCTGGAGATTCTATCAATCGATTTCGCAGTTTTCTCAGTATATCAGAACCAGGCTTTTTTGATCGGCAGAATCTTTTCTGGTGGATTGCGTCTCTCAGGCGGCTAGATGAGCAACTTCTGGCTGAAACTCTCGCAGTGTGGCCTCAGTTTGCAGTGGGAGATTGGGCTTATGCGGGGGAAGTGAATGTGCACGACGCCTTTTATTGGTTATGTCGTCGCACGCCTGGCACATACGATATGTTAAAAACTGTAGCCATTACCAGTGTTCCAGAACAGCGTGCAGCCGTTGTTGCCGGGCTGCGTGGGGAGTATGCCGAAGGACGTGTATCGAATCAAGTAGTCTATGACATGGCCGGATCTGCTATTACCGGAAGTTATGGAGAGACGATAGCAGTACTCCAGTTACTGCGCGATTGCCCACCCGCCGATCAGTTTGCATACTGGGATGCCCAGATCCAACAGGCGTTACACCAGCATGGTGAAGAGCGCTATCTTGGTCACCGACTCAGACATGCTGCTGTGAATCTCTGGATACTGATGTATGCAGAGCAAGCACCGCCAGAGCATGTCAAGGCTAAAGTTGCCGAACACCATGTGTTGGTGAAAGAACACTGGCCAAAGGGTGCTGAAGCCTTGAAGCGCTGGGGCGTTTTGTCATAACGCCATGTTACTCTCTATGAAAGCTTTACTCCGTACACTTTTGGTATGTAAGGAGTAGACCTGTGTTGTGTAAGTCCATCACTACTGATAAAGATAGCCTCGGTAGTCTCATTCCTGGTGAAACTGATTCCATCGTATCTGGTACTGCCCTCGTTTCTTTGCCACACTTCCTGATTACGATACTCCTTCGCTGAATAGTGGAATCCTGCTTTCTTCTATTCTAAATAGGCGGCATCACCCACGCTATCTCAAAGCAGGTTGCGCCTTGCGGTATAATGCAGCCACAGATGTTTCTGAGTATACTACCTACTCACGTTGATGCAATTTTCCCAGGATTTGTGATGGATGTGTTGGCACGGTTCTGGCGTTTGTTGGCTGGCAGATGGCAGTGGCAGCTTCTCTGGCTTATGAACGCTAAATTTATTATTGGTGTGTCGGGTGTCGTCCTCAATGAAGATGGCTACATACTGTTGCTGCGCCATCGCTTCTGGAAGCCGGGAACGTGGGGATTACCGAGTGGGTATGTGCACAAAGGTGAGCGACTAGAAGATGCGCTGGCCCGTGAAGTACGGGAGGAAACCGGCTATCGTATTTCTGTGGACTCTTTGCTCCACACCGTGAGTGGTTATCGGCTACGCTTTGAGGCATACTTTTTGGGCAGAGTCGTTGGAGGAACGCCACGTATCGACCCGCGTGAGGTGATCGAAATGCGCTTTTTTGCTCTCGATGATGTGCCACCTGGTTTGTTGCCATCGCAGCGCCGTATTGTCGATATGGTTGTTGAGAAACAATATGGGTAAAGAGATTTTATGACACCAGAAACACATACCAAGCGCGATCAATTACAGACCTTTATCGAGCGCGAGATGTCACCCCATAGTGCAGTTAAGGGCGTAGTCGGGATTGGCAGTATAGCTACAGGCAACGCACATGCAAACTCCGATATTGATGCAGTAGTCTTTCTCGAGCCTTTTGATCCCTACATCGTGCCTGCCGAGTGTATCTGGCGACCATCCGATGCGAGCTACCACAGTATTCTGAGCGAGGTTGAGGGTTGGCAGCTAGATTTTGCGCGTTTTGATCTGACGCAGTGGTCACACCCTGATTTTAACTGGCCTGAAGGTCGTTGTGCAGAGCTATCCAGCGGCTGGCTGGCATTCGACCGCGACGGTCAGGTGACGCAACTGATTGCTACACGCACCGCATATCCCGATGATCTGCGAGTTACCAGACTGGATGAAGCCATCACGTGGTTGGATCAGCATCTCTCAGATGATGCCCCAGAGCACGTGTGGGAGCAGTTTGGGCCCATTATCGCGCATGATCGCTTGAGTGCAGCCTATCATTATCTGGCTCAGGCACTGTTTGCCTACAATTGGCGTTGGCGAGTCTGGCGCAACCGCGAGATCGAGGCGCTGTTGTCACTTCCCTGGTTACCAGATGCCTTTGCAGAAAGTATTCTGTTGGTCCTGACGGCACCATCACTCGATCACGATGGGTACATGGCACGAGTCGAAACGCTGTCGATGTTTTTTGCTGATCTTTTAGAACAGGTTGTGGCAGACGGCATCTACACCGAAGACCCCATTTCGGAGGCATTTATCCGTCGCAGTGCAGAACCAGGACGAGCGTGGAATATGGACGAGTGGAATGAGCAGCATCGGGAGATAGGAGTTAAGGGTTAGGTGTTAGGGGTTGAGAGGCTAGAGGCTGAGAGGCTGGAGGCTCGTTGTATTGTCCATTCGCCCCAACGCTCCATTGCACTCTACCGTTGATGTCGCCTTCGACAGGCTCAGTTGACTTCTCTAATGCCTAATTGCCCCTTCCCCTCGACGTTGCCTTCGACAGGCTCAGGCAACCCATCTACCAACCAACCATTTTGTGTGAGATGATGAGAAGTTCAGTTATAATAGAGAGAGCCCTTACAAATTCGAAATGCCAGTACATGCCGTACCATAACATTGGTTGAAGGCATTGGAGTGTTTTGTGGTGAATACCATAAGCGAACGATTGTCAGAAATACACAACCGTATCACTCAGGCGGCCCAGCGTGTCAATCGAGACGCCAGTGAGATACGCATGGTTGGTGTGAGCAAAATGCATTCTCCAGATCTCATTCGTGAGGCATACGCAGCCGGGCTGACCGATTTTGGTGAGAGCCGTGTTCAGGAAGCAGAACCAAAGATTGATGCTTTGCGTGAGGAACATTCGGACATCGTGTGGCATCTGATTGGTGCATTGCAAACCAACAAAGCCAAACGCGCTGTCAGACTTTTTGATATGGTACATTCCTTGGATCGTCTGTCTCTTGCACATGCGTTGAATCGCCATCTTGCTGAAGCTATTGAGCCTGAACAGACGCAGGCGATACCGCCACATCTGGATGTTTTGCTACAGGTCAATGTGTCGGGTGAAGCAAGTAAGTATGGATTTCCGCTTTTTGGTTGGGAAGATAATCAGGAGTTAGTTCAGCAGTTCTTTGGTGAGGTCGAACAGATGATATCTCTTCCACATCTGGTCATTCGTGGGTTGATGACGATTGCACCATGGGCTGATGATCCTGAAACTGCCCGTCCAACCTTTCAATCAACTCGACAACTACGTGACGTACTGGCACAACAATTTCCCACCCAGGATTGGTCAGAACTCTCGATGGGTATGACCGATGATTTTCCCATTGCTATCGAAGAAGGGGCCACACTGGTGCGTGTTGGCCGCGCTCTTTTTGGGGAGCGTCCCGTTTGAATGATAACCCTATATCTGTTGTAAACACACAGGAGGATTTTCTTGAGTATTCTGGTTGATAAAAACACACGCCTCGTGGTACAGGGTATTACTGGCAATGAAGGCACATTTCATGCGCGGGCCATGATTGATTATGGTACCAACGTTGTGGCAGGAGTGACACCGGGGAAGGGTGGTCTGAAGGCAGTTGACAACCGGGTTCCGGTCTTTAACACAGTTGAAGATGCTGTCAAAGAAACTGGCGCAAATGTCTCGGTGATTTATGTGCCGGCACACCTCAATGCAGCCGACTCCGTGCGTGAAGCCGCTGCCGCTGGTATCGCACTGGTCGTGTGTATTACCGAAGGTGTTCCTGCGAACGATATGGTTAGTACGGTTGCGTTTGTGAAGGAGCGTGGTGCCCGCTTGATCGGCCCAAACTGTCCCGGTCTGCTGACGCCCGGTGAAGCCAAAGTCGGTATCATCCCCGGTAATGTGGCAACCCCTGGTCCTGTCGGTGTGGTCTCCAAGAGTGGCACACTCACCTACGAGGCGGTTGATGCGCTTACCCGCATTGGGTTAGGTCAATCAACAATTGTTGGTATTGGTGGTGATCCTATCATCGGTACGTCCTTCATCGATGTGCTCGAACTGTTCCAGGCTGATCCTGCGACGGAAGCGATTGTCCTGATCGGCGAGATCGGTGGAACGGCAGAACAAGACGCAGCAGCCTATATCAAAGAGCATGTGACCAAGCCGGTAGTAAGCTTTATCGCCGGGCAAACAGCCCCTCCTGGCAAGCGTATGGGCCATGCGGGTGCGATTATCTCTGGTGGTGAAGGGACTGCCGCAGAGAAGGTAGCTGCACTTGAGGCGGTTGGCGCGAAGGTAGCCAAACTCCCGACCGACATTGCACAATTGGTCAAGGATGTGCTGTAGCAGTTGTACTTTTTGTAGGAGATGTTCAAACGAACATCTCCTACAGCTATACATATACAACTATGTAAACCTAATAACCTCAATGCTTTCGCAAGTCTGGAATCTTCCATCTGTCACACAAATGGTGATACCTCCAGGGGAGTTGCCTTGAACTTCTAGTGTCCCCTTACCGTCTATCACTCGAAGACCTATGACACTCGCGGCACCGTTACTTTCTGTAGTGGCAAGAATAGCGCTTCCTACGTGGTTGAAAGTGCAGGTAATGGTAAAACCTATTCCGACTGCGTCAGGGCAATCCAGACCCGATGGCGCTGCTGCTGCGGTGCCACTGCTGCTAATAGTAGCGGCAAGGATGGTGGCCATCATTAGGCCTACACCCAGCATACGTTTAAGGTGTTTCATTATTCGGACTCCTTTTTTATATATACAATACATATGGGAAGGATATTAATACTTTATCGTTATAAAATAATAACATCATCGTGAAAATAATACAGTTGTTATTCAGGTAGTAATAGCGTTAAAGATATTTCCCTTGAGGATATGCTATAGATGACAACCGTGTGCAAGTTATTGTAATGTCAGGAAGCTTTATGCGGATATTCCACAACCAGGTATCACGACTAGTCTTTTGCCGTAAAGAGTTGACACGACACCTACACTCCGTGTTGGCACCTAAGTCTGGCCCGACGAAACCTTCTGGATACAGGTTCATGAAGCGATCCAGCAACGCGCCCAGCACCAGGCAGTGCAGCTGATCTCAGTCAAAGATGTCCTGTAGTAGTTGCTGCATACAAGAAGGGGCACCATACAGATGCCCCTTCAATCTGAGTCATTCCTTTTAAAGTGCGGCCATATAACCTATTGTACAACCGTAATGGTTTGGCAGGACTCGAAACCACCACCAGTGACACACACCGTTGCAGTACCAACACTTTCACCGTTAACATACAATATATTCAAACCATTGAAATCACGGGTTGCACTCACAGCAGAAAGGTCCCCCGTAACATACGAACCAGTTGCTGAGCCACTGAATGCACAAGAGAGTGTACCACCGACGTTAATGGTAGTCGTTGGTGGTAAGAAAGGGCCAACGTAGCATGTCAGCCCTGAAGGTGCTGCAGATGCTGTTCCGGAGGCACTGATAGTAGCGGCAAAAACGATGACGGCGACAATTCCAGCGCGGATGAACTGTTTGAATTGCTTCATGTGATTGTCCTCTTTCCATAGCTAATATATATTATATATGTTATTGTATAAACTGATCGTAACAAAAACGTGAAAAATTAGATAACCTGCGAGACATAATTGCCGTGTTTGCCAGTGGCATGATTGATATATGCCTATGTGAAGAGCGAAAAGGTTTATGGTCTTCCTTCAAAATCGCCTTCACAACCTGTCGCAAAACAGTTGTTGTCACAGTTGCTATAATAGTGGTCTGATCTATATTCGCATGTAACCGGATAAGTTTCTGCGGTGCACACTGCTATGACACCCACACTCCGTATCGGCACACAAGTCTGGCCCGACGATCCCTTCTGGGTACAAGTCCACGAAGCGCTTCAGCAACGTGCCCAGCACCATGCGGTGCAGCTTATCTCTGTTGTCCTTGCAACACCCGCAACCTACTCAGAAGAACAATTAATAAATTATGCAGAAGAGGTGCTTGCACAAGATTTAGATGCCCTCATTGTCTGGAATCCTGCTGAACAGTTCATTCATCATATCCTTGAAGCCGACTTGCCTGTCGTCTACCTTACCGAAACCGCGATACGCCATCCACGGCTTGTCTCACCGCTGGGCCTGTATGCGATTGCCCAACAAGTTAGTGAATATCTTGTAGAACATCTATCAGATCAGAACACCATATTGGCTATTGGGGGACTCACTGGTATTCCTGGCGACGATGGTCGCAGCCGTCTCAAAGGTATTCAAAACGTGTTGCAATCGCATCCGAGCATACAGTTCCAGCATCTTCCGACACCATGGCGCTATGAACAGGCTTATCCGCACTGCTACAACGCGATGCGGCAGTTGAATGCCCCTATTGGCGCTATTTTCGGCTTCTCTGACTCGCTCGCGCTGGCTGCACGTGATGCTGGACGCGCACTACAGATTGTGGATGATCGGACACTTGTCGTGGGGATCAATGGTGATCCATTGGCGTTAGCGGCTATTGTTGAGGGAAGCATGACGGCTACAATGCAAACTCCTGCCGCTGATTTTGGTACACAGGCACTTGATCTGGCAGTACAGGCTGCGCGTGGGCAACCGCTACCACCCCATTTTAGCTACCATCCACGTTTGGTCACTTCACAGAACGTTGCGGATGTGGCTGTACAACAGCTTGTAGCGATGGCCGCGCTCCCCAG
This sequence comes from Chloroflexota bacterium, assembly GCA_039178835.1. GTDB lineage: Bacteria > Chloroflexota > Chloroflexia > Chloroflexales > Roseiflexaceae > AL-N1. Next base: position 3,330 of record JBCDFA010000104.1, on the reverse strand, counting down.
CCGACTGGTTGGGTACAGCCGCAAGCTTGATCAACAACGTCAAACACAGCTAGAGACAGGTCTCGCGATCAATCAGCGTGCCGGGCTTATTCTGGATCGGCAGCATTTGTCACAAATCATTACAGAGCTTATTCGTACCAATTATGACTATGACGAAGCGCATGTGTATTTATGGAATGCACAGGAACAGTTGCTTATTCTGGACGAGCCAGAGTCGTATGATTCTGAGCGGAGATCGCTATACCCTGATCATTCGCCAGTGCTTCAGGCAGCGATGCTCAGCAATGAGCCGATCTTTATTCCGAATACACAACATAGCCGCCGCTTTGCTCCTGATCCATATGCTCCGGCGACCCGTGCGCGTGTCGTTATTCCGGTACGACTTGGTGGGCAGATTATGGGATTGTTGGATCTGCATAGCTATCATTCAACACAACATACCCACCACGAACTTATTGGTTTACAAACACTCGCTGATCAGCTTGGTATTGTGATGCGTAATGCCGAACTGTACCAGGAGGCGTTGCAAGCTCGTGTACAGGCCGAAAAAGCCGATCAACTCAAGACACGTCTGTTAGCAAATGTCAGCCACGAATTGCGGGGACCGTTAAACATTATTTTAGGATACAGCCAGACCGCACTTGCGCTTCCCAGCCCCTACGATTTGGAACTGCCAACAACACTTCGCCAGGACCTCCAGCATATCTATCGGAGTGGTGTGCATCTTATTCGCCTGATTAACGATCTCCTTGATCTTTCACGTGCGGAAATCGATGAACTCGATCTCTTTCAAGAGACCATTAACACTCACGTGTTTTTGCAGGAGGTGTTCCAGGTCGTTGCCGATCAAATAGACAAGCAGCAGGTGCTGTGTCGCCTCGAATTGCCCTCACGGCTGCCGGTGATGCAGGCCGATCCGGTGCGTTTACGACAGATCCTGTTGAATCTCCTGTATAACGCAATAAAGTTTACGGATAGCGGTGAGATTGTGCTTGGGGCTGAAGTCGCTCCGCCACATATCCATATCTGGGTGCGAGATACCGGACGTGGTATCCCCATCGAGATGCAGGAACGCATTTTTGAGCCGTTTACGACGGCACAGGAGCAGGGCCGACCCGAGGGGATTGGCCTTGGGCTCTCTATCGCACGACGTTTGGTCATGTTGCACCAAGGGTCGATGACTCTCGAAAGCCAGCCCGGCCAAGGGAGCACCTTTCACGTCTATTTGCCATTGCCAAACCTGAGTGGGCAACCTGTCACTATCTCTGAGGCGAGTAATCCAGCCCTTTTGCTGATCGACTCAATGGAAAGTGTCGATGATACTATTGCCGATCTGAGCCAACGGCATAACCTCACGATCTATCGCCTCCGTGCAGGGAGTGATTTACATGCCCTGCTCACCGACATCCAGCCAGTTGTGTTGGCGTGGAATCTGGCGCGTGCGACCATCGATGATTGGGCCATCTTCCAACAGATTCGGGCCCAACCACACCTCTGCCACCTCCCCATGATTCTGTATGATCACGAGCAGGGTGTTGGTGTTGCTCACATTGGTATGACAGGTGTCGTACACAAGCCGCTTAATGGTGAGAAGTTACTCGAAGCTATCGACCGACTCCGCCCATCCGGGCCGTTGGGCAGCCTCCTGATTGTCGATGACGATCCACAGGTCCATGTGCTCTATCAACACCTGCTGGCGCAGCGTCTTCCAGAGCGTCAGATTCTGCATGCAAATGGTGGACAGGAAGCTTTGGATATACTGCAAAAGGAAACGCCCAGCCTGATTATGCTCGATCTGATAATGCCTGCCATCGATGGATTTGCCGTTCTTGAACATATTCGTGACCATCCTCAGACACGTCAGATACCAGTGTTGATCATCAGTGGTCATATGCTCTCGTTTGACGACATTCAGCGGCTTGATCAATCACAGGTTATCTTTCAAAGTAAAGATATGCTTTCCTCCAACGAGACCATCGATACCATCCAACGAGCCCTGACGCAGAGAGACGCCCTGCCACAACAGACAAGTGCAATGGTAAAACACACGATTGCCTACATTCATCAGAACTATGCTGGTGATCTTTCGCGGCAACGCATTGCAGATGCCGTTGGTGTCAACAAAGATTATCTCGACCGTATCTTCCAACGCGAAATGAAACTTTCTCCCTGGACTTATCTCACGCGCTACCGTATCAAGCGTGCCAAAGAGCTACTCGACGCAACGAGTGCGAGTGTTACCATGATCGCGACACAGGTTGGGTTCGAGGATGTGGCCTATTTTAGTCGCGTCTTCAAGAAGGAAGTCGGTTGTTCCCCACGCCACTATCGCGAGCAGCATTAGTCATCTGTTGTCCTACAGGTCAATATTCTCCAAAAATAGTTCGATATTCTCCAAGACAGCCGTAAACCGGCGTGCTATGCTGTATTTACGCAGGGTTTTCACCAACCACGAAAAACGATCAACCTCTAAGGTATACGTGATGCTACCAAACGTCCACGTAATTCTTATCATTGAGAGCGATCAGCCAACCGCTGATATGTATCGACGAGAACTGAGTCGGGAGTATTGTGTGCTGACTAGCACTGATACACCAACCATATTCGAAATCTTACAAACACAATCGTTGAGCGCCATTGTCCTTGAACCAGCGCTGCAAGGTGGACAGGGTTGGCACCTTTTTTCCGAGATCCAACAGGTGAATAGCTGGAAGAGCATTCCTGTTATTTTATGTACTACCCTTGATGAGCGACAACGAGGTATTGACCTTGGGGCCGCTGCATATCTGGTTAAACCAACTTTGCCCAGCACATTACGAGACACACTGCGCCATGTGATCCACAAAAGTTGAACGGTACCGTTACAACTACATCCAATGTAGGAGTTGAAACGCAAAGGAGCGAGCCTCATGAGTCAAACCGCAGATGTTATGCAAACCCAGAAAGTGCGCTCTAGCTGGCTCAGGCGGGGGCGTACCAACGAAGCCCTACTTGCCTACCTCTTTATTTTGCCCAGCCTCATTGGCTTCATCACGTTTTATGCTGTGCCAGCAGACCGTGGCCTTATGATTAGTTTTACAAACTGGGATCTACTTGGTGAAGCCCAATTCGTTGGTTTTGCGAATTATCAACAGCTTTTTCAGGATGATCTGTTCTGGTTATCACTTCGGGTGACGCTCTACTACGTATTGCTCAATATTCCGCTACAGACAGCGCTAGCCGTTGGACTAGCTGTTCTGATGGATCGTCTCACACAGTCATTGTTTGTTCGTGGTGTCTTGGTGTTGCCCTGGCTCATTCCCAATGTGGTGGTGGCGCTGCTTTGGTTGT
>JBCDFA010000103.1:0-21132 GCA_039178835.1 Chloroflexota bacterium | reverse complement strand
TTGAACACACCATGAGCAGATGGCAACACAGCAAATGATATTATCAGTCCAGCAAAGCCGACCAGCAGTCCTACGAGCAATTTGATGCGTTGCATTTACGTACCTTCTCTCTAATAAGTGTTCTTTAGGGCAGTATCTATATTAAGTGAGATACATCTTCTGAAACATGTGTGTGAAGTAAGACATCAGCCACGGTGATTTGACCATCAAATAGCTTATTCTACACAACCTTCGCAATTTGACGTTGTTCAACTATACCTTCAACCAAACCATTCAGTGTACCCGTAAAGGGGCGCAGCTCATCGACAGTTTCACACGTTATCTGTGTATCAATGGAAGAAACGCGATTCCATTTTCGCTGTTAACCTGCTGGCACTGAGGAGCCTCCAGCGTCTCCCATCCAGCCCAATTGGCATACCATCGCAGATCGTTTATTGTGTCACAGTCGATCTTTTGCAGGGGAAGTTCGTCCGCACGCGGTTGCAAGGCACTGTCGGGTTGCAACCGAAAATCAAAAGCCTGCGGATCAACAAACTGTGGATCTTGCCACCTGGCATCAACTTCCTGATCGCCTGTCTCTTTGTTCCAGTCATCCAGGTTAGTCCAAACGTCTTGCCAGTTGTAACTCAGATGATGGAAGACATCAGCCGTTGGTGCATAGAACAGATTACGCTTACCATCGTATGATATTTGCCCATACTCATAGCGATCAGCGTGCTCTGTACGATGAAATCCATTTTGCCGACTCAGGAGTTTTTGCTGTCCTGGTGCTCCCACGAGGACACTACCTTCAATCCTGACCGGGCCGGGATTTTTGGCGCCCGGTGCGTACCTCTGTCGCGGTTGTACCAATGCAAGTGCACGCCGGGATCATCTGGCTTACCGGGTGTGTGTCCATAGATGATGCTATCTTCAATCCTAACATCTTCACTCATCAGGACTTTGGTGGTACCATTCGCCAAAAGGCTTTTGCGAATAAGGAAGGGACCTTCGGAGATCTCCATGAAGAGGTTGCTCCCCAGATTGGAAACTGACAACAACTCTTCAACTATCACATCTCTGATGCGAATGTCGAACCACAGGCCAGCTGACAAGTTGCCAATGGTGCGATAGCGGCGGATGATGACATCCTTCGTGGTGTTATCTTCGATAGGAGCCACATCGCTGCCTCCCCATTTGGAGCCACCAATATACCAGCCGGTTTGTCCGCCCCGGTAGCCGCGCCAGTTGTTGAAACTCGCTTCATTGTCCTCCCAGAGCACATTCTGCACCTGGCTGGGGTTGACACCAGAGAAACCGTTATATATAAACGTGCTATTGCGGACAGTCAGTTTTTTGATGTTTGATGGTTTGAGCCCCATCCCGTTGTTCCATCGAAAGATGGTGTTATCAATGAGAATATCCTGATTTGGTCCCCAGGTGGCGCCGATTTGTACAGCTGCTTCATCACCCCGGTTGCGGTTGGCAAAATGCTCGAAGGTCAGGTTGCGGAGCACCAGATTGTGCTTGTGCACCGACTGAAGAGCTTTCTCGCGCACTGAGGCTTCGATCAGTGCCGATTGGAGATCGACGCCCGATGGTAACTTGAGATAGATCTTGTTGACACCATTGGCATCGCGGTCGGCGACACCAAAGGTGCCTCGTGTGAGCACGTTCTTAGGATTGCGTGCGCCAGTGTACCTCCACGACCCTTCGCCATTCTCGCCAACACTATAATCGTACTCTTCCAACAGGATTTGCTTCAATGGCTGACCATTGATGAAGAGCATCTCACGGCGATGGCCAATGACTTCCTGTGGGTTATATCTACCGAGATTTCCGGCATACATGGGGATATCGTAGGGCCAGTCGTGCTCATACACGCCATCCCCAGTGGCCTTCCATTCGTTTGCTGCAAACACGTCAGAGCCACTGATAATAACTTTGTCGGGTTCGGTACCTTCCATGACGAAAAGCGTGTTTTTTGCCCTTTCGGCTCCTTCTTTCGTCCCCTTGCCCCATGCCCAATCCTGGCCAGCGATGTTCCAGATGGCATTGTCTTCCCAGTCGCCTTCACGATAGACACCGGGTGCAATCAGCAGTTTGGTGGGGATGCCTTGCTCGACACTGTCACGTGATTTGGTGAGACCAGTGGTGATCGTTGCAAGGGCTGTTTGGGCAGTCTCTCCATTGTTGTTGTCATTACCCATCGTTTGATCAACATAGTATGTCTTCTGAATACTACTCTCATCAATCTGCGCACCGGTCACATTGGAGACATCTGGCTTTTGTGCAGTTGCCCATGCCCCTTGAGGGACATAGATGATACTACCAATCAGCAGGATAATCAGGGTAGCTGCGAGTACACATCGTGCAATATGAGTACGTGGATGGTTTGTCTTTAACATAGCAAATACCTTTGACAACTCTCTATTCTCACAAAAATACATTCATCGTATTATCAGCGCCAGATAGGCTTGAAATGCCTCGTTAGGTTGCTGTGGCGTGTCATCAGCAGGCAACCCTGGTGGCATGATATCGATCCCTGTTTGGTAGGCCCCCAGGTCGACTTTGCCGGTCGTTGGCCAGCCTAGCGCCTCAGTAATATCTTTAGGGAGTGCTGCCCCTGCGTCAATGGCCGGTGAGTTTTCTGCGAGTTGATATTCTCCCTCGGCCTTATCGACGAAAAAGGGGTCTGAATCACCCGTAAACTCCATGCCGTTTTTCTCAAAGCCAGTCGCTTCCTGAAAGTCTTTCAGTGTGAGATGAAGCGATTGTTTCTGATTACCACATTCTTGCTTGGCTGGTCCATCACTTGGCGCATTGTCCCAGCGAAACACATACCGTGGTTGTGTTGCATCAGTGCGATAGTAGGCATTGTGATTGAGTTTGCTGACCAGTTGCCAGTCGCCACACAAGGCCGAACGAACGGTCATAAGTGACTGGGGCCAGTCGGGATCAGTTGCGTTAGCAAAGATGTTATTCACGATCTGGGTGTTCGCAGAATTGCCTGGCCCCTGTTGGGCATCATTATCATCACGATAGTATTCACGGATGTGAAATGGTCTGACGTTGTCGACAAATGTGTTGTTGTAAACACGACCATTCGATGAAGTCGTCACCCAAATACCATAGCGATTATTGACCAGGAGATTTCCTGCGAGGATCGCCCCATCAGAGATTTCGAAGTGAATACCAGCCTCGCTGTTGTTTCGGACCATATTATTCACAACGGTATTGTTGTTAGCCCCCACATCCAACCAGATACCATGTCCCCCATTATCTTCTACGAGATTGTGCTGAATCGTGGCATTATCGGCGAAACCAAATTTGATGCCAATATTGTTGTCAGAGTTTTTACCACCTTCGAAGCTATTGTTACGCACAATGTTGTGCTCGAACAATCCACGATGGAAGGTGGGAAAATTACCGCCTTTGATACGGTTATTACTAATCTCGTTCCCCCGCACAATACTATCACCGCGATAGATGATGAGACCACGATGTGCATTGTTGATGAAGCGGTTGTTCTCCAGTACCGTTTCACCAACACGACTCCAGAAACCATCGACAGCATAGTGGGTAAAGGTGAGACCGCGCACTGTGACGCCTGTTTCGTCCGGTTTAGAGCCAGAGAGATTCCACCAGACTCGTTCAAAACTGTGCATGTAGCGGGTGACTTCAACCGTTTTGCCCTGTGGGTTCGTGCCAATATAGAGTTGATCGTTGTCTTCGTTTTGGTAGAACGTCCCAGGTTCAACAGCATCACGTGATTCGACCGGGGTGAGCATAGCGTTGTTGATCCACACCATTTCGATATCGCCACGTCGGAGTTCATCGGTGGCATTTGGGTTGCTGGGGTCGAAGTGATAGGGCCAGTTGGTCTGCCAATCATCACCAGCTTTTTGCCAATCCGTGACTACTTGACTTCCCTTGAGGACAGGACGTTCACTGAGATGAGGTTGAAGTGTGTAATTTTTATTGAAACGAATCTCACCTATGCGATAGGTGCCGCCACGAAACACAATCGTTGCACCGCTGGGTGCATCCCGCAGCGCTTTCTCAACAGGCCATGGCGAGTTTGCCCTAGTGCCGGTGTTGTCTTCACGGCCATCTGGCGCGACAAAATAGGCATCCTCTGGGACGGCATAGCTTTGCGAAGGAGATGTAATAGCTAGTGTGTCAGTAGATGCTCCGAGGCCGATATTTGAACTAATAGTGATAGCGATCAACAACAGTCCGGTGAAGCTGTATGCACATATGGAGCGAAAATGAATAAGCATATGATCCCTCGTCCTGTATTGTGTTGCGGATGTATCTCCGATACTACGATTAGCCGTCGAATACATTTGTGGAAGACGATAGCACAATCAAAAGAAGGATGTCGATGGTGATATGCTCAATCGATGGTCTCTTTGTCAGCAGTGGAGTGTGTGTAATACAGGAAGGGGATTGATCTCGCTCTGTGGCTTTTCGTTAAAAGCGCTCAACAATAACAGCGGCACGATTGTTGGCACATTTCCGCATGGCCTGAGCAGCCTATTTTCCAGACAGCCAGTTGAAGAGATTAATGGCGTACTGGCGGTTATCCAGGCGATTGATATTGGTTCCAGCACCGTTTTGGTTGAAGAAGGTATTACGATCAAAGTGGCCCACGACTCGGCCCTTCTCTGCTTCGACAATGACGAGTGCTCCATCCTGTTCGGTTGCATCTCGTTGCGATCCCTGCCCTTCGTTGTCATTGACGAGAATGGTGCTCTCTGCTTTGGCCAGAACCTGTCGTGTGTCATCAGAGTCGGGGGTGTCTGCAAGAGTGATCGGGGATACGCCTTCGCCATCAAACGCATCGATGTTCGCTAGGATGGGATGGTTGCTTCTATCATTGCCTTCGACTACAAAATCATCGGTACTGCGTTCGAGTGTGTAGGTGCCACGATCTTGATTCATCACCAGCCCAAAACGGTCAAGGAAGGGTTGATCAGAACTCGGTGCGTCGCCCCAATTCCGTCCCCAGTTTGCATCGCTGATAACCAGCAACCCTCCACCAGCGCGGACATAGTTTTCGATGGCGTCTACAGCGGCTTCAGGATACTCAGCGTTATTGGAGCCCAGAACGATAACGCTGTACTGCGAGAGATCCATATTCGCGAGATCAATAGGCGTATTGTCTGAGGCTGGTCCTTCAATCTGTTGTTCAAGCTCAAAGCCCTGTTCCTCCAGCGTGGCTGCTAGCTTAGCAAAGCCGTGGTTGCCAGCGTCGGTACTAGCGTTGGTGATATCGGAGAGTTGGTCGTTGCTGCCACCTTCGAGAAAGCCACCTGTGCCGGGGCCGCCGCGAATAAACAAGACTTTTGGTGAGGCGTTCTGGGTTTCGGTTATCTTGAGCGACTCGATGTCAAATCCAGCTTTTTCGACCCGCAGGCGAATGACATTCAGCCCCGTTTCAAGCTGTAACTGAGTCGGCGTCGTATCGACAAAGGTGTCGGGCGAACCAGAATCTGGTATTGCCACGGTGCCCATTGATTGTGAGTTGACCAACACTTCGAGCTGTCCCTCGTCGCTCGGACTGGCGACACGGAGGGTTAACGAGTAGGAGTCCGCACGTTCCGCACGCACGACATAATCAACATACTCACCGTCCTCAAGATCAGTCAGTGGATCTGTGGTATCAGGCTCGTCGACATACAGATGAGTCTGTGCAGGGAGCGTCGCTGGGACAGGGGTCCCCGCCGTTACCGCTGGCCGTTGTGCATTAATCATCGCCAGGGCTGCTTGGTATTTGGGTGTGTCAGCGTTAGTGACATCGTCGGTCAGGCCCCAGAAGCCATACTGGTTATAGATGCTGGTGAGCGTAAACCACGTAAAGAGGTCGCCGCCATCTGCATACCAATTGGTGAGATAGGTCGTGGTAAGTTCACCCATGCGCGGATCGAATTGTGCTTCGAGTTTGGTTTCCAGGCTTTCTGTCCCGTTGAGATGCTGTCCGCCTTCATAGGACAGGCTCTTGAGGTTGTGGTATCGTGCAAGCGCATGATAGTTGGCGGTTCCCTCACGCAGGGCTTCGATGTCGTCCGCCAGTGCATCAAGAATAGTGTCAACGGTCAGGTCTTCACGTTCACGCATCTCTTGCGGAATGTTGAAGTAGGGCGCGGCAGCTAGTCCATAGAGATAGTCGCTGGGTGCGCCGTAGTTACGCTCAAGCCAGTCGAGTTGCTGTTTGAGTGATTCCCAGGAAGGGTCCCAACCAACCTGCCCGGCCAGTACCGGACGAATCTGAGTGTTGATCGCCGTATCACTATACACATCGCCAAAGATCTGGCTTATTTGAGCAGTGCGTTGGGCAACACGACGCCAGCGCAGGTGGTTTTCGTCGTCTGTACCGTCGTCATCGAGCGCTGAGTTGCCTGACTCGACATCTTCCTGGGCCTGATCGAGATTATAGGTTGCCTGGTCGAATTGCCAGTTCCAGACTTCATTACTGTATTCAACATAGATCACAATATCTGGATTAAGTTCAGCTCTGAGAAGTTCGGCCAACTGGCGTATATAGTTGTCTGATGCCTCGTGTGGTACATTGATCCAGATGTCTTTGCCAGTTTCATTGGCCAACTCAATCACATATTCCCACGCCCCGCCCGCATCGCGTGTTTGTAGTGAGTTGTTGGGTGTGGTGCGTTCATCCCATTCGGCGACCGGGTTGTTGTTCGTACTGGTGAAGTCCATGAAACGGAGCACAGCAAAAGGCTCTAGCAGATCGAGGAAGGGCTGTGAGAAGGTTTGTTGTGGATTGCCCTCAGTGTCAGCCTCATAGCCGGGACGGACGAGACGAATATTTCTGGCGCCGTCTTCAGTATCCTGAAATGACAACATGAGCTGACCGGCATCGTCTTCAACAATCACATCTGCGGTTGTTCGATTTGTGGTGGTGTCGCGTTGCAGATTCTGGACGTTGGCGGTTGAGGAGAGCGCTGTGACATCAGCTTTGCCGTCGAAAGAAAGCCTGTATGTTCCTCCAATATGGTGTGCAGCGGTCATCACGACAACACCAAAATCCTGTGTTGGCCAGCCATTGGTATCGGTAGGTACACTGCCTTCCCATGGACGTTCAGGATTGCCGAAACCACGTGCAGTTTTCATCGCGTCAACAAACATCCGTGCCTGTGCCCAGTCTGAGAGACCTTCCAGCCCAACGCCGAGTGGCGGTGTTCCTGGCTCGGGTGTTGGACCGCCCTGTTGGTTCCCCTCTGCTGCGATGAGTGGGAGATAGGTTTCAGTCTCAGGAGATGGCGTTGCCTCTGTTGAGGCGCTAAGCACTTTTGGTGATGGTGTTGCCGTTCCTGAGGCATTGATTACTTCGGTAGAAGGTGTCTCTGGTGCTGGTATATTGGTTGCCTCAACAGATGAAAACAGCATAGCAATCAGAGCAACGCTTACGATCATCGATGTCACGACGATGTAACTCACAATGAAATATATACGTTGTTCTTGATACTTTCTCATTAAAACCCACAACTATATGACATTTCCGTACAATTCACCGCACCATAGTATATACGATGAAACAGCCATATCTCATTAGATGATCCTTAAAATAGTTTGTATCCGCAGTATTTTGAGTGTAAGACTTTTGTTGCCGATACGTGTAGCGAACAAGAGGATCAATAGTTTTCTACAACTTCTTGAAGTATGCACCCAAACTTACATCTGTCAGACCATATCATAGTGTGTTTTGTCATGTCTACATAGGAATGCTCACATTACGGTCAAGATACTTTTGAGGGCAAACAATATAACAGAATTTAAGTTAAGAAAGAACAGAACAACATGAGGGTTGTGTATGTATATGCCAATCTTGTTGCCGGCTATGTCAAAATAGTTTGCCTCCATCCTTACTGCTTTCTTTAATGAAAGTTGTATCACACTTTAAGGTATATAAGTATATCGAAGCTATATCTTACATACTATAGCTAGACAATTAACAAAACATCATGGTACTATTATCAAATTACAAAAACGATTTAAGAAAGGAAGATTTGCATGCCACGTATGCTGCTAGTCGTAGCGCTCCTCTTAAGTTCATGGGCTGCTACGACATTTGCACGTCCCATTGCTTTTGAGAGCAAAACTACTCCTGAGAGTACAGCAAACACAAAATTCTCAAGTTCATCTGTGTATATTGTCCAACTTAAAGATGCCCCATTGGCAACCTATGATGGGAATGTTGTAGGATTGAATGCTACAAGTCCCCAGAGCAAAGGAACTCGTAAGCTTGATGTAGAAAGTCAGGACAGTATCAACTATCGACAGTATTTGCAGAGTGAGCAAAACACTGTACTTGCAACTGCACAGCAGGTGGTGGGTGAGCCATTAGATGTTGTGCACAGCTATGATGTTGCCTTTAATGGCTTTGCAGTGCACCTTACTGAGGAGCAGGCAGCGCAAATTGCTGAGTTGCCGGGTGTCTTGAGTGTGCAACAGGAAGAGATTTACTCCCTGCAAACCGATGTGGGTCCTTCCTTTATTGGTGCAGCACAGGACGACTTCGAAGCAGCACTGTATAAGGCAGATCTTAGTGGTGATAACGAGGTTCCACCCAACGATAGTACTGCTACCGGAACGGGTGTCTTTACCTACGATGCTGAAACGAGTACGCTCACATTTAATATTGCCACAACCGGTGTTGAGGTTGGCGGACCAGGGGCCCATATTCATTTGGGTGCTGCTGATGAGAATGGTCCGGTCGAAATTGACCTGATACCATTCGAGGTTAGCCCTGGTGTGTTTATTGGTAGCGCAGAACTTGATGATGATCAAGAGACTGCACTCTATGCAAGTGAACTCTATGTCAACATTCACTCAGAGGAATTTACTGGCGGTGAAATCCGTGGTCAGATCGATCCCAACAAAGGCGAAGGAATGATTGCAGGGATTATCGACTCAGGCATCAATTATGATCACGAGTCGTTTGCCGACGTTGGAGCGGATGGTTATGACCATACCAATCCACTTGGTGAAGGTACCTATGTCGGTGTCTGTGATCCTGAAAGTGATATCTTTCAAGAGTCTTTTGTCTGTAATGATAAGTTAATCGGTGCCTGGACCTGGCCTGATACGGCTGATGACCCTGATCCGCTCGGTAACCCTAGTCCTGCTGACGAAAATGGACATGGTACACATGTAGCTAGTACTGTCGCAGGTAATGAGGTCGAGTCCTCTATCAATGGTATTGATACCGGAACACTTGCTGGAGTAGCACCACACGCCAATATTATTGCCTATGATGGCTGTGGTGTTGGCGGTTGTCCAGGTTCTGCGCTGGTCGCCTCGATTGATCAGGCAACTGCGGATGGGGTTGATGTTATTAACTACTCCATTGGTGGTGGGTCCAATAGTCCATGGCTCAACCCTACAGCCGTAGCCTTCCGCAATGCCTTTGCAGCCGGGGTTTTCTCGGCTACTTCAGTGGGGAATAGTGGTCCAAATAGAGAAACCATTGGTTCCCCGGCCAATGCCCCCTGGATTATGGCTGTTGGGTTCAGTACTCATGATCGACTCTACGAAAATGGTGTCACAAATTTAAGTGGTGGTACCACAACCCCACCAGAGGATATCTTTGGCAAAGGATTTTCTGGGCCACTTGGGGAAAACACGATTGTCTATGCGGGTGCGGAACCCTACAACAACGCGCTATGTGGGCCATTTGCCGATGAAACTGATCTCTCTGGTTTAATCGTTGTCTGTGATCGTGGTACGTTTGGTCGTGTGGCGAAAGCAGCCAATGTGGACGATGCGGGTGGTGCTGGCTATGTGCTAGCCAATGATGAAGACAGCGGTACATCGCTCAATGGTGATATATATCCTATTCCTGGTGTACATATTACTTTTGAAGATGGTGTGACATTGAAGGAATGGCTGGCGTCTGGCGCTGATCATACCGCCGAAATTCGGGGGGCAGAGAAAGAAGTCTCTGATGATTTTGGTGATATCGTTGCGACAGGTAGTTCACGTGGTCCTGATGCCACTCTGCCTGATATCCTCAAGCCTGATGTCACTGCACCTGGTGTTGATATTCTCGCGGCAGTGGTGAATACGGATGCTGAGGAGAGTGAATATGGGTTCCTCAGCGGTAGTTCAATGTCGTCACCACATGCTGCCGGGGCTGCGGTCCTTATGAGGCAAATGCACCCTGACTGGTCGCCGACTGAAGTCCAATCCGCTTTGATGACCACCGCAGTCACGGAAGGAGTTTCTACAGACAGTGATGGCACATCTGCTAGCCCCTTTGATATTGGCGCTGGTCGCATTGATGTCAGTAAAGCGGTACAGGCCGGGTTGATTATGAACGAAACAGCAGCAAATCATGAAGCTGCTAATCCAGCCGAAGATGGTGTGCCTGCTGAGCTTAATCTTCCCAGCATGGCCGATAGTGCTTGTGTCGTTGACTGTACGTGGTCGCGCACCTTTACGAGCGCACTGGCGACCGAAGCTTCTTGGACGATTACCACGACGGCTACTGAGGGGTTGGATATCACAGTGGAACCAAGCAGCTTTACGATTCCGGCAGGTGGCGAACAGACAATCAGTATTACTGCGAATGTCGAAGGTTTACCACTGAATGAGTATGTCTTTGGGGCATTGGTGTTGATGGAAGAGAATGAATTAGCGCCAACAGCAAGGTTGCCGATCGCAGCCCAACCAACCGGAAGTACCCTGACAGACCTGATTCAAATCAACGCCAATGGTGCATCTGGTTCCGAGACAATAGCCGATGTAAACGCTATCGCGGTTGAAGAACTGACCACGAGTATAGCGGGTCTGGTCAAAGGCGAACAGTCTGACCTGAGCCTGGCTACTGACTCGGACAATTCTGATGTGTATGACGATTTGACCGATGGCGCTGAAGTCCTTTCCTATGAGGTTCCAGAGAATACGGCACGGTTTATCACGGAAGTCATCGCATCAACAGCTCCTGACATTGATATGTTTGTTCATATTGATGGTATCGATGAGAGCGAGCCAGATGGTATTCCTCAAGAGGATGAACAGGTCTGTGTCAGTGCTACCGGAACAGCGTTAGAGACCTGTGATTTGGCTACACCACCAGCTGGAACCTACCTGGTAATTATTCAAAACTGGGAAGGCTCGGAGGCTGCTCAGGACGATATCACCGTTTCGACGGGGGTTGTGCCGTCTGAAGACGCGAACAACCTCACTGTGACCGGCCCAACTGATGCGATTCCCTCCAAGACCCCGTTTGATCTTCAGCTATCGTGGCAACTAGCAGACTCTGAGCTAGGATCTCGATGGTATGGTGTCTTCGAGGTAGGTACATCTGCAGAGTCAACGGACAATCTTGGGACGGTACGAGTTAACATTTTCAACGAAGCAACCAGCTATTTGAATTTCTTGCCAATCGTAGCCCGATAAAGCATACGATTGAACACAGAAGTGGGGCTACCTAGCGTAGCTCCACTTTTTGTTTGATGCATTCTATCTCACCTCACCTCTCCTATTGTACGCCTCAAATGCAAGATCATAGTGAATGACCGAATCGATATTGCGTTTTGAAAAAGCGTTATAATGCGGATAATGCCTCGGTGTCTGGATTCAAGCGCTGTGGCCTCTGTAAGTAATATACCCTTTGAATTATCTTGTTGAGGTACTATGAAAATTATTGTTGCGGGGACGGGTTTTGTCGGAGTGACCCATGCTGCGGTTATCTCGGAGTATGGCCATGAAGTCTATGCCTATGATATCGATGAACAAAAGCTCGATGCCTATCGTTCTGCTGATCGCAATCGTATTGGCCAGTATGTCAATGAGGCGGGACTGCCCGAGATTATTGCGGAAACCAGGGAGCGCTCGCTCTTCTTTACCAGTGCGCTGGAGGAGGTTATCGAAGGCGTTGAGGCGATCTTTCTCTGTTTGCCAACACCACCCAACCTGGATGGCTCATCGAATCTAAGTTTCTACTTTCAAGCCATTGAGCATCTGTGTGGCCTCCTGGCACGGCGTAATGATACACGTCGGGTCGTACTGATCAACAAGAGTACGGTGCCGATTGGGACAGTACGCCAGTTGGAAGATAAGCTCAAAGAGTATGAAGTACCAAACGCGGGAGTCGCCTCCAATCCTGAGTTTTTGCCCGAGGGCGATGCGATTGAGCAGTCGCGGCGCCCCTCGCGTGTGGTGGTTGGTGCCGACCACGAGGAAGATTTCCAGATCATTCGGCGTATCTATTCGCATTTTGTGAACCATGTACGTATTCGTTATATCGAGACCACGCCAGAAACCGCCGAGGCGATCAAATATGTCTCCAACACCCTGCTGTTCACCTATATCTCATTTTGGAATGGGGTCGGGGCGCGCTTGGGCGAGTCGTTGCCCAACATACGTATGGAAGAGCTCAAGCTTGGTGTAACCGCCGACAGTCGCATCAGCAATTGGGGCTCGTATGTTTCGAATGGGGCGGGTGGGTCGTGCTATGGCAAAGATACCCTTTCGCTCATTTATCAATTGAGAACGCTAGGGCAATCTGCCGACATACTGCGTTCGGTCTATGAGATCAATGAGTACCAAAAGACATACCTTTTGGATCGCGCAGTGCATGAAGCAGGTGTCCGTTTTAACCAGAAGCGCGTGGCTTTGTTGGGTTTGGCGTTCAAGCAGCGCACCAATGATATGCGGGATTCCTCTTCACTCAAGCTGGTTGAGGCGCTCCTGGCCCGTGGTGTTAGCGAGATCCGTGCGTATGATCCCATGGCGATGGATGAGGCGAAGCGCTTCTTTAATCCTGATGACAATCACCTGTTTCAACACATTACCTACCACGAAAGCAGCAAAGCGGCTTTGGAAGGAAGCGACATGCTGATTATTACGACGGACTGGCCTGAATTCCGTGGTCTCTCGGGTACGATTCTGGACACGGTCGCGCCGCCGTATCTGGTGATCGATGGTCGACGGATGATTTCAGACTTCCAGGAGTTGGCCAAGCAGGGTTATAGCTACCTCGCTGTTGGTTCGCGCTACCTGTCGCCACAATAAACATATGAAGGTGCTGTGGTGTGTTAGCCAACTTGTAACAACAGAGAATAGCATACATGGCACCTCTTAGCACTTGGCTCAAGAAGGCAGACAAGGATTTTTCTTTACACTGTGTGGGAATACCACGAGCTATGCCTATGATCGGGCAGGTTTGCTCAAAAGTAGAGATAATCAGCGACTGGGTGCGGAAGTATCCTGAGTCGACGTAATCGTACACACGGACCAATGTTACCACGCATCATTCTGATAACGTGTGGGTTGATAGGCACGGAGTGTCGCCTCCATCGCTGCTGCGGCTTTACTTGATGCTACTGCCGTTCGTAAGAGTGTACCATTCGGTGCTTTCTGGTCGATTTGAGCACCATGATTGAGGAGCCAAGTTGCTATGATGGGGTGTGGCAATTGCACCGCCAGAAATAATGCCGGTTCTCGTGACGACCCAATGCTATTGACATTGGCACCATGTGCAAGCAGCAACTCAAGTAAGGGAAGTTGCGACTCACCAGCCTGTGCTGCCTGTTGTTCGTTGTCAGACCATCCACAGACATCGATCATATGCAACCAGACGGTTAATACAGCATCATACACCAGGTCAGCGGGGAACGGCGCGTGCTGGATTGCATCAGGAGCGGTCGCCAAAACAGCCTGGACTCGTGCGATATCGCCAAGGCGGACAGCCGTGTTGAGATCAACGGTGGCTCCTCGCCCTATCAACACCTGTGCCACCTCGCGTGTCTCTGGTTCTCGTGTGTTTGAAGCAGCTAACAATAATGGTGTACATCCCTTTTCGTCGATACGCCCTATGTCTGCCCCACGCTCAATCAAAATCTGTACCACCTGAAAACTGCCATGATAAGCTGCAACGTGGAGTGGGGTGCGTTCCTGCACGCCACGGGCGTTGACATCCGCACCATAATCAAGAAGGATTGCCACGATCTCAGGTTGGTCGGCATAGGCAGCCATATGGAGTGGCTGATCGGGAAGGTCGGCGGACCACGGGGCGTGGATCTGGGATGGATCATGCGACACAATAGCTGCTACGCGTGCCACATCATGCTCTTCCATCGCAAGATGAATATCTCTCACTATTGCCCTCCTATGCAAGATTGCAATGCTACAATTTATCATAGTTAAGTATGAGGCTTTCGCTCAGAAGTCATAACTCCCCCTAGCCCGTATTCCAAACAGGGCCGTCATAGCCATGGCGTCGTAACAACGCATGTCTGTCTGTATCGCGGGTCATCTGACCGATCATGGTCCCAGATGGAGAACGATAGTTGATATTGGCCCCACGCTCCAAAAGCCACTCTGTTACTGTCGGAAGCTCCATCTTAACTGCGTAGAATAGGGCGGGGCTGCTTGTCAATCCGGTATCATTCACATCGGTACCATGATCGATCAAGAGTTGTAAAGTTGCGAGATCGCGGTCAATGATCTGGTGTACCTCCTGCTGGGTGCGAAATGGCGGTGGTTCACACTCGTGGACAATATGGGTGCCAATGGCGACCACGGCATCATACATGAGATCGCCGGGAAAGCGGGCGGTGTACACGCCGTCGGAATGGGTTGCGAGATAGGTGTGGGCCCAGGCAAAATCACCCAGGCAGATGGCGCCATTCAGATCGACCACGGCTCCTTGGGCGCGCAGTAGGGCGGCGACATCATTACAGGTGCTATCGCGCCCACGAGAGGCGCGAAAAAGCGGTGAAAAACCGTCATCATCGAGAATATCCAGCGGTGCCCCGTGCTGGATGAGCAAGTCTGCTGTAGCCGGTGCGCCATAGAATGCGGCATAATGGAGTGGTGTCCAGCCAAAGTCACCACGAGCGGTAATGTCAGCGCCATATTCCAGGAGTAGATCTAAGATCTCCGGATAATCTTGCCAGGCAGCTACATGAATTGGTTGGTGTGGAGTGATATCCGCGAAGATGGCGTGAAGCTGGGATGGGTCTGTTGTAAGAATTTCCTGAACCCTGTTAATGTCATCGTTTTCTATCGCAGTATGAATGTCTGCCATAACTAATCTCCACTAAAGCATTTACTACAGGTATGATATTATAGTATACTTGTTCTACAAAGTGCTGGTAGCTAATGTTGAGGAGGCACAGCATTAGAGCGCGTTTGTCGCTGATTGGGTTTACAAGAGAGACATCCCTTTTCCCTTCAAACAAAACCCTGAGGTATATATGAGTGTTGATCTTGCTGTTTGTTTTCTCGATAGAGCTATTCCCATCGAGACAATCGTGCATACTACGGCACTCCAGAAGCGAGACGCAGATTAAGTGCATGTGGTTATGGGTACAGGCCGTCCAGAGTCGGCGAACAAACCTTTTTTTGCCCTCTGGTCCGATGGAACGGTAGATATCCATGCTATCTGTCTAGAGCTAAGTACACGTGTATCTCCTATCTGCATGGCCTGGAAATCTGAACACGGAGGTGTTGGTGGTTACTTTATCTATCGTGATGGTGTGGCGGTATCCAGAGTAGAAAGGTCAGATGCGTTGTATGCAGGTCTCCCAAGACAGGGTGTCGAAGCGACATTTGGTAGTACCCTTCCTCTGAACGCAGATGAAAGCGTGGTTTTCCCCGAACTACTTTTTGATGACGCGATGGCTTGCTATCTGGTCAAAAACGGATCACAACAGGCCCTCCCTGTTCCGAGCACCGTCGTGCGGCAACTGCAAGAAATGGATTTAGTAGTCGAGCCAGTTCTCCCCAGCGATTAGACGCAGAGAGGAAATGAATTGGAGATTGAACGTACCACCCTTATTCAAACGACATTTGCCCAGATTGATCGGCTCGTGCAGCCAACATCGTTAGCACAGGTTGGAGGGTTTCGTCCGCCAGACAGATTTGTTACTTCTTCCTTTAGTGGGCACTTTGTGGGACTGCCGGATGAAGATTGGCCCATCTACGCTGGTCTGCCAATGATTCCGCTGATCCAGATCCGTATTGATGAATTACCCCATGTCCCGGTGCAGTTATCACAGGTTGCGGTGCTCACCGTGTTCATGGCTGCTGATATGCTGCCGCAACCAGACGCGTTGAATGGTCAAGGCTGGTTATTACGCACCTATCCATCCTCTGAGCAGCTCAAGTTATTACCTCAGCCAACGGCAGCAATCCCGATTAAAGCCTTTCCCGTTCGGTAGCAGATACACCAGGATGATGCCCCGACCTGGCTGGAAGCGTCCAAACATGTCGATATGAAAGCATATAACGAATTGGCTGATGCGACCAGACTGCATGCAGACAGATATGCTTATTACGCACGGACTAAGGTAGGTGGCTGGGCCAGTTATATTCAACACAGTGGTCCTCCTGCAAACGCTACCTTCGTGTTTCAGGTAGGCACTGAACCCAAAGCACACTGGGCGTGGGGCGATGCAGGAACAGGCTTTTTCTTCCTTTCAGCAGCAGGAGAATGGATGCTATCGTGGGAGTGCTATTAGCGTAGAGAGTGATACGTTAATTCTGTAGACGAATGATACAGATGAATGTCCAGCGGGAGGCGTGGTGTGCGAATTTTTCGGTGTTTGAGCCGATCCCCGAAGGAGAACCCTACTACGATGTTTAATCACAGGTGTGTGTTTGCTACGTGAAGAGGTAGAAAATTTCTTATGGAACTGATTGACTCGATCACTGCCCATGCCTTGACGGAGGCGGGTTGGTTTCCTGAACGATGTATCGCTATTAATAAAATGGTTGGTATCTTACAGGCACAATCGATAGCTGTTTTTCCCACCGCTGCTACGTTCTTTCATGCATTTGGTGATCTACATGTCCGTATTTATGATGCTCATCATAGGGTATCAGATACGTTGGCTTTGGGAGCATTCGATTATGGGTGTGGTTATCTAGAGTGGTTGCACGACTACCAGTCATTTCTAGGGACCACGCTATGTCCAGTGGGGAACTTTAACAGCTGTCATTTTGATGTCTATATCAGCCCGAATGAGACGTTCTATGGGACCTTTGATGAGACCATTTTCGTAATAGGGACAGGCAGTATATCGGCAATAGCCAATATTGTCCATCTACGGGACTGGCGCAAGAATCATAAGGTGCTTCGAAAGTGAGTTGTGTACGTTCTCCGTCACTGATGTCATCGTCCACACCGACCCCACGCAGGTGCACCTGCTGATCGACGGCGAACTTTTGGAGACCACGCCTGAGCACCCGTTCTACACGCTCGAACGCGGCTGGGTCGACGCCGGTGATCTGTGGGTTGGTGCCCATATCCGCAAAGCTGATGGCTCCTATGGCATGATCCAGTTTCTTACCGTGGAACGCGAGCCCCAGGTGATGTACAATCTCACCGTGGACGAGGCGCACACCTTCTTTGTCGGGGCCCAGCGCTGGCTCGTGCATAACAGTGGGTGTGATATCCCTGAATTAATTGGAGATCGACCAGGAAAACTACTTCCGCAAGCAGTTACTCACGCCAAAGCATTCACTGGAATGGCTGCAGAAAAGGCAGATTTCGTGGAAGCTTTGTATGGTCAAATTAGGCAGAAATCAGTAACACGCTGGGAATTTAATCGCTATAATCTACCAAATGGATGGTACGCGTTTGATGGGTTGGGTGGTTTTGTAACAGCTATCAGCCCAGACGCTAAACTCTGGCGAGGAGATTCCGGTGATTTTTCCTTTGATCCATCGACTTTAACATTACTGCCGGAACGTCTTTCAGAGTTATAGGAGCACAACAAATGTGTTGCACAAAGTTAACAAATTAGGATATTTATATGGGGTTTGTATGAGCCTAATCACTGATATTTCTTAATACCTGGGGGGTATTCCCATGCATGTGACACCTAGTGACGAATTAGTAACACGACTGAGTAACCATTTACACGCCTATCTGCGGGCTAACCCACCTGATCCTAAGAGATGGGATAGTTATGCCCATCAGTTGGAAGCATTCCCCATTGGTGCGGACATTTATGCTGCCTGGTTTGTACGGCCTTCAGGGGAGGTGTTGGTTTGGATTTTTTTGTCAGAAGACGAGGAAGATATTCGGCCCGAACCCCATGCCTGGGTACGGTATTTTGTCATCCGTGAGGGAGCAGAACAATTCCCAGACTTAAGCGAGTTGCTGCCGCCTCGGCCTGCTGAGAGCAAGGATTGTCCAGACTGCCAGGGGACAGGAACGATCTGGATCGCATCCTCGGCTGGTCGCAAAGCACCACGGCCTTGTCGTCCGTGTGACAGTCTGGGCTGGCTTGAGACCGCGACCTAAAGTGGTTGTGGAGATATGATCTGTGGCTAGAACCTGATTTTGGAAAGGATACAAGGTTCAGGAATATGTACATCAGGCTTCTCGTTGTTGCTGATCTATAGAATTAGTGTAGTTGAAGGAGCAGTCGCATGGAACCAAATCCATATGAGCAGATTATTGACTTACTTGAAGAGGTTAAGTAACGGCCCTTTTCCTATCTTGGCCCACCCAATGAAACTGGAACCCCCAGTATCCACAGTTTTCTCGATGGAGTACATGCCGCGTGTTGGACTCTCGGATTGAGACGGGTATCGCATGCAAGTGAAACCTATGAAGCTATTATTGCTGCACCGGGATGGCCGCAGTCGGCTCCGCGTGTCTGGGTTGAAATGCGTGCCCAGGGTAGAAGCGAGGAGGAGATTACCGAAGAGATGCTGGATATTGAAATCGATTTATGGAAGCACGCACAACTGTAGGAAGCTGTACGAAAGGAGAAACACATGTTTAAGTCACCCTCGTTTTTACGCACGGAAGAGGCGGCGGCATTGGTTCGCGACGAAGAGGACCTGATCACCAAACGCCTATTACTGGCGGCACGTTACTACTTAGGTTGAGTGGTGCATGAGCAAGCGCCCCCCGTGACTGATTTTGATGTGTATTTTTTGCACCAATTTCTGCAGGTCTTTTGCAGTCAACACGAGCTTCTGCAACAGATTCTTGATGGAGAAGAAGTGGGTCTTTAGGATACAAGACGTCAGGAGGCTGTCATAGAGAAGTACTACTATGAGTGATTATCCTATATTTTCAGCAGATTATGAGCGGATTATTGAACTCATCTGAGAGATTCGAAACTCGTTGCATCGGCCACAAATCTTTGCAGAACTCGATACCTGACCCCGCAGTCGGTTGATCGAGCTGATGTGGTTATAGATTATGAAGGACGACGTATTGCCGCTATTGTCCAGAAAGCGATAACGGCAATTGTTGAACGGAGTACATAGGGAGGTATTACAATGTGTACAATGCCTGATGATGATTTGACAGCACGATTGACGTACTCTTTACATACCTATCTGCGGGCCAACCCTCTAGATAACGAAAAATGGTATAGCCATGCCCATCAGTTAGAAGCATTTCCTCTGGGAGCAGACATCTATGCCGCATAGTTTGTGCGGCCTTCAGGGGAAGTGTTGGTCTGGAGCTTTCTCGACTCCGACGACGACTATGATCATATTCGTCCTGAACCCCATGCTTGGATGCGACATTTTGTTATCCGGGAGGGCGCGGAACAATTCCCAGACCTAATCGAGTTACTGCCGCTGCGGCCTGCTGAGAGCAACGATTGTCCAGACTGTTGGGGTGCCGGATTCACATTGCGGACGCACAAGAACGCTCCGTCTTCACCCTGGCCTTGTCGTCCATGTAACAGTCTTGGCTGGCTTGAGCCTGCATCATGACAATATTACTCAGTGGAGTTGAGACAGAGGAATGTGGCTGTAATTGATGTTACTACTCTTGTTTCATTTGGCTTCACTGGTTGTTCGTATCTGTAGTATAGAGGCATGTGTGATGTTGTGAGGGTGTTATGTATTCGATTATAGTGTGCTTTGATTGGCGTTCCTCAGTACCTACCAAAGGGGAGATTATTGGCACTCTGATTTTTGCTTGTTGCTTGGTCGGTATCCCTTTCATTCTTTTTTTGTTTGCTCCAAGTCCTTCGCCAACGAGTGCCAAAATAAGCCAGGGCATTCAGAAATTGGTTATTCGTTTACCCCTCACACCATCACTATTACAAGAAGATGTTCTTATTACTGGGACAGGAGCTAGCGAGGATCGGACGATTGTGCGTGGTCCGGCTGAAATAACCAGTGGGGGCATCGTCCATCCTTTTAATGATCGCCAGTTGACGGTCGGGGAGTGGGCGCAGATGGAGGCCCAGCGGGAGGCATGGTGTGCGGACTTCCCGGTGTTTGAACCTATTCCCGAAGGGGAACCTTACTACGATGTGGCGATCCGGTGTGGGCGGGTAACAGACTATGACACTGAACAGTTTCTGGTGCCGTTGGATGCCTTGCCAAAGGCGTTTGTGATGCTGATCGAGGCATTGCCGTTGCCGCAGGAGGACTGTTGAACGCTACGTGATATGGCAGCGCTTGACACAACCACTGTTTGGAGTGGCTAACTATACTTATGGTCCGATCTCAATACATTTTGAGATAGCGTATTTTGTATAGCTTTGTCCCATAGATTGTCTCATTGGTAAAGGTGGGCATAGTTCTCACAATATGTTTCAATCAGTTATGATCAAAATCGATGTCGATAGGAAGGTGGCAAGAATGCCTACCCTGCAATCATTGGTAGAAGCAGTGCTTTCTGAAGAGACCAGTACGCAAGAACGCAAGAATGCTACGGAGCACTTGCGGTCGGGTGCTTATGGTGATCCTGTTCTAGCTTTGCTGGCCTATCTCGCCGACCCAGACCCATATTGCTCAACCTATGCCCTACATGCCTTGATGCGAATCGATCATGAACGCGCGTTCCCAGCTGTTCTGCCCTTCTTAGCTGACCCAGATCGGCAATATTCCATCTGTCGGTGGATCGCGAGTCTGGGTGCTGATGAGTCGGCGATTGAGCCAGTCATCCAGGTGCTTGAGTCGGGCAACCATCCCGGCGATCGGGTGATGGCGTTGGGTGCTTTGGAGCGTATTGGCGATGAACGGGCCATTGCGGCATTACAGCGGGCGATGGAATACGACCATGAGGAGGATTGAGGTGGTCATGCCGTGAGTTATCTGGCACCGGAGGCGATCAGGATCATCCAGGCGCGGCTGGACCAGCAAGCAAACTCGGCTATCGAAGAAGGAAGTTCATGAGTGCCCTCATATTTA
>JBCDFA010000102.1:0-21603 GCA_039178835.1 Chloroflexota bacterium | reverse complement strand
TGGTGATGAAATATGTAGCGTTGGTGATTTTGATGGTGACGGTAGAGACGACATTGTGGCGTTTGTGCGAAGTACTCAGACGGATGAGGAAGAGGGTGATGTCTTTGTCGCACTCTCGGATGGTGGAGAGTTTCGTGCGACCAATACCATATGGCAGGGATTATTTTGCTTAGATGAGGAAGTCTGTCTCGTCGGAGATTTTAACAACGATGATCGCGATGATGTTGTTGCATTTGTACGTAGCTCACAATCAGGGGAGCGCGAGGGCGATGTTTTTGTGGCCCTTTCAAATGGTAATGAGTTTGTTCAAGAAAGTGAGCCATGGCAGGATTTGTTTTGTATCGGGGATGAGCAATGCCTGGTCGGCGACTTTAATGGCGATGGTCGGGATGACATTATTGCTTTTGTGAAGAGCACACGTTCTGGTGGTGCCGAAGGTGATGTCTTTGTCTCTTTGTCCGACGGTACAACATTTGTGAGCAGCGGAAATCAGTGGATCGAGCGTTTCTGTATTGGAGATGAAATCTGTGCTGTAGGCGATTTTAATGGGGATGGGAATGACGATATTATTGCTTTTGTCCGTAGTAGTGAGCTTGATGATGACGAAGGTGATGTCTATGTGGCATTATCTGATGGCGAGGGGCGTTTTGGTACCGGCATTATCTGGCAGGATTTCTTCTGTATTGAAGACGAAGTGTGTGCTATTGGTGATGCAAATGGCGATGGGCGTGATGATATTATTGCCTTTGTTCGCAATAGTCAGGATGATGATGATCGTGGCGATGTCTACGTCGCACTCTCGAATGGTGAGCGCTTTGACGATGCCGAATTATGGCAGGGCAATTTCTGCCTGGGTGAACAACTATGCATGACAGGTGATTTTAATGAGGATGGTCGCGATGATGTGATTTCGTTTGTACGTAGTAGTGGGAATGATGCCACAGAAGGTGATGTGTATGTGGGATTATCAAACGAAGATGACTACTTGGGTCGTGCAGTGTATTTGCCATTAATCGACCGTTAGATAATACTGTCGGATCATTTATGAGTTATCGCCTGTTGCTTCTGCTCTGTGTTTTGGTTGTGGTATTGGCCGGGTGTAGTGACTTGGTTACTGACGGAGACATGCCTGTTTTAGCTGAGGCTACACCCTATATTCCTGAGCAAAACGAAACGCTTGATCCGCTGATCGATAGTATTGATCAGAATATTAAGGCGTTACTGACAGAGCAGCAATTTGCAATTGAAGAGACGCAGACCTTTACCACAACGCTTGGCCTAGATGCGGTAACGACGTTCTATGTTGATGAACTAGCCAGCAGAGGTTGGGAAATGGACACGAACACGACTTCAGAGGATAGCCCTGAGCAATTACTGGTCTATCGCCGGGAGGAAGAAATCTTTGTCGTGGCAGCTTTTGATACCCGTGATTATGCCAATGCTGAGGTGTTGATTTATACACTGTACGCATCTCAGTGAGTACTGTGACTCTGGTTGTCACCGTCGTGGGCTATGATGGTGTCAGCTTATCTTATCATCACTTCTGGAGCTTCGTTATGACTGGTCTATGTGCGAAATGGTCTGCCTATCTTGATCAACAACATCGCCATCCAACCGGCTTTATTGGCCAATTAATTGGTGAACGTATGCTTCGTCAGCATGCTCCAGAGACCGCATGGAGTATCGATCTGCTCGATCTTCAACCAACTGATCATGTCCTCGAAATTGGGTTTGGCGCAGGGCGAGGGCTTGCACTCATGCTCGAACGTACCCCAAATGGGCGTGTTGTTGGTCTTGATCTCTCTGCAACAATGGTTCAGGCGGCTGCCAAACGAAATACTGTAGCGCTTACAAATGGATATCTCTCGTTATTGCGCGGAGATATTGTGAGCCTTCCGTTTCGTACCCATCGTTTTGACAAGATTATAAGTGTTCACACTTTTTACTTCTGGCTTGAACCATCCGCTATTTTTCTTCAACTCCTACCCTTATTAGCTCGTGGTGGACGCTGTGTTGTCACATTTGCAACCGCCCAAACCGAGCTTACTGGTGAACGCGTCTACTGGCCGTTACACGATCGGGCTAATAATATTGTAGGCATACTAAATCAAACTCCAGGTATATCCGCCACCCTCATATCTGGTCCTGACTCGCGCCAATTCAATAATGTTGCTGTTGTGGTTGAGAAACTATGATGGTGCTTGTGCGTGTCAGCAGTCCTTTTTCGACTATACTATGTATGCTTTTATCAATACCTCATAGCCGTGTTGGTATTTGTGTTACACTATCGAACTGACTTATGATAGTGTGAGCATACAGATGCAAAATAGAAAGGTCTAGGACATGCAACGGGTCCTTCTTTTTGGACTAATTCTCGTATTTGGCTTGACTGCCTGTGTCGGTGGTGTTCCTGATGATACATCCATTGCTGAGCCTCCTGACTCAACTGAGATAACCGAGTTGAGCGAGATTGAGAATAGTGAGGTACGTGCCATCGTTGAAGGTTGGCAAAATGAAATTCCAGGTGTGATGCTAAGTCGTGAAGTGCTTCAAGAGACCATTGAGCAAAAAGTATATATATCTGATGAGAATATAGATGATATTGCTACCTTTTATGAACAAGAACTGAGAGAGGGTGATCCAAGTTGGCGGCGTGTTGAGGGTATGCCAGGACTACAAGAAGATTTAGGATTGTTATTAACGGGATATGATATTGGTGGTGGTATTGGTGGTGGCATTGTAAGTGTGACTATCGGTGCTATTGATACCGCAGAGTTTGGTGACTCAGGGGTAATTATTTATACAGTCAAAGGGAGTAAAGAGCCTCTTAATGAAGCCGAAGGCTAGTTCTTGACCAATAGTCTAAGTTTGTATTTGAGGAGCATAGCAGGTAAAAAAGTTTTGCGCCAGTGTGATTGTCACACTGGCGCTTATTAATCACAGCATTAGAGAAACTTAAGCCTAGGCTTAGTGCATTTGTGCCATTGGCAGATAGATTTGTGTGATTTCATCTGATACAAGTAGTCCACTTGGTACGGTATCAGGTGTAACATCGAGACTCATCGCAGCTGGATCGGTTAATGCCTCCAAGAAAGTTGCTATTGCGTGAATCTCACTTTCGGTCAGTTCTTCAGTCGGTGCAACTGAATCAAGTGTTGCGAGCATATCATCCAGCAATTCAGGATCATTTTGGAATGTCGATTGAAAAATGAGTGGAAGGTGTTCGCTTACATCATACGCACGTAATGAATGTTCGGGTTCTAGATGATGTCGGATCGCCGACTCAAGAGAGACAAAGGTACCATTATGCATATAGGGGCCACTTAAGGTAACGTTGCGGAGGGGTGGTGTTCGAAACGCAAAGCGGTCATTTTCATCACGGGTGATGCCGAATCGCCCGAGATCGAGTGGTGCTGCGTCCCCTTTACCTGGGCTAATTTGTGGTACGACAATGTTGTAGTGTTGTTGATCCGTAAATAGGTTCCCACTGTGACATGTGGCACAGTTAGCTTTTCCATAGAATAGAATACCACCTTGTTTCGCTTCATCCAAAAGAGCTGTGGTGTCACCTCGTAAGTACTGATCCCATGGACTGTTCGTAAAAGTGAACGTATCGATTTCAAAGGCTGCTATCGCATTGGCGGCATGGGCAAAATTCAGGTCCTGTGGTGCAGTATCAGGATAGGTCGATGCAAACAACGTGCGATACTCAGGGATAGCCAGCAGTCGTTGCATGAGTTTAGACCATATACCAGTAAAGTTATTTGCATCAATGGTTCCCACTTCATTCACAGCACCAAAAACATCTCGATCTCCGGGCCTCCCACGCATCTCATCGGCAGAGGTGACAGGGAACATCGCCTGTGCGGCCAGAATGTTGTCGAGGCCGCCGGGTAGTTGTTCGTGGGCTGGTGAAGCAAAGCGCTGATCGGGTCGTTGCACTAAACGGCTATCCCAGAACATGCTAGTCCATTCCGCAGCTCCCCGATCAAACAGCTCAGTAGCATTGCGCGGTACCAGTTCTCGGTCATGACCCAATGTGCGTTCAGTACTGATACCATTGCCACCAGTTCCAATCGAGACTGGTAGGCCATCGCCCGTACCAAAATTAGTAGTACGATGGCAGGTAGCACAAGAGATATCACGGTTGCCGCTCAGGATTTTGTCGTAGAAAAGCAGCCGTCCCAGTTGAACCTGTGCTGGGTCGGTGGTTGGTTTAGTGTGCGGTGTAAGCGCATGAGCTTCAATAGCTGTCTGAAGCTGTTCATCAAGTGTTGTGCTGGCGTGAGTCTTTGTAGTGAGTGTGTAGCCGATAATGGTGCTGATAATGCCGACATATATGAGGATTATGAGATTGCGTTGCATAGATCGAAAGTGCCTTCCTTGAGACCTAAAGTATTTCAACTCAGTGTATTGCGCTGCATGTCGAAATACGTAAGCAAAAGCACGGCGATTTTGTGGAAGTTTAGCAACGTTGGGTTGTAGTATAGTGATCTTATTTAGTGATGTATATACTCAAAAGGCGCATGCAGAAAGCATACGCCTCAAATAGTGTTGTCGGTGGCTAGTCTAACGACTAACAATCGAGGAAGATTGTTGAATAAGGTTGATAATAAGTGCTGGAAGAATACCAAAGAGAATAACGCCAAATGTGGCCAGCCCGAGACCGATCCCTGTATTGGCGTCAACTCGTGCTTCGATCTCACGCGTAGGTTCGTTCATAAACATTTGACTGATAATACGCAGATAGAAGAAAGCTGAGATGGCTGATGCAACGATGCCAACTAACACAAGCCATTGTAGCCCGGTCTCCCAAGCAGCTATGAAAACATAGAATTTGGCAATGAACCCGGCTGTGGGTGGGAAGCCAGCCAGCGAGAGCATACAAATGGCCATAACCCCGGCAAGAAACGGTTGGCGTTGCCATAGCCCTGCAAAATCGCTCATATCCCAGAGCGCCTCTCCACGCTTTTCCAGCGCAATGAGCACTGCGAACGCTGCCAGATTGGTTAGCGAATAAGCAATGAGATAAAAGATTAGGCCCTCAACGCCCCGGTCGTTATTGGCGAGAATGCCCATCAAGATGAAACCGGCATGGCCGATGCTTGAGTAGGCCAGCATTCGTTTGACGTTGACCTGTGCAATAGCCGAGATGTTACCAATAAGCATGGTGATGGCTGCTAGCACGGCAAGGACAGGTACCCAAATCTCCTGATTAGATGGCAATGCCAGTAACAAAATACGTGCTAGTGCGGCAAAGCCTGCGCTCTTCGTACCAACGGACATAAATGCTGTTACCGGAGTTGGAGCACCTTCATATACGTCAGGAGTCCACATATGGAAGGGTGCCATCGCAATTTTGTACCCAAACCCGACAATGATGAGCGCTGTACCAATCAGCAGTAGCGCATTATCTTCTGTTGATAGCGATCCTTCGGCAAGGAGATTGGCAATAGCCACCAGGTTCGATGTACCAGTTCCTCCAAAGATAAGCGCGATCCCAAAGACCAGGAAGCCTGCTGCGAAAGCACCGATAAGCAGGTATTTCATGGCTGCTTCTTCAGAGGCAAGCCGTGGGTAGGCAAAACCAGCCAGAATATAGAGGGTAATCGAGAGCAACTCAAGACCAAGGAATAGAACGATTAGGTCCGTTCCCTGTGATAGGAGCATCATCCCACCCGTTGCAAACAGAATGAGCGTATGGTATTCACCACGTTCAATCCCATGGCGTGGCAGATAGTCGAGCGAAATCAGGATAGTGATGGCAGCGATAACCAGAAAGAGCATATTGAGTATAAGCGCGAAGTTATCGAGCGCAATCATATCGCTAAACGTCAGCGTCATATTGACGGTTGTCTGCATCGATGGTATGCCAGCAACAATAGCGGCGATGATGCCGAACAGAGCCAGATAGCCGGTGATACGTTTGCGATCTTGCGGAATGAACAAATCAACCATTAACACAACCAATGACCAACCAAAGATGATCGCTGGTTGCAACACAACCGAAAAATTTACTGGTGGTATTTGAATCTCAGGCATAACTTCCCGCTTCAGCTTCCAGAAGCTGATCTTAATTCATCGCTGTTCGCATAATGCCAATGCCCTGGACGATCTGCTCAACAGATCCCTGCATATGGCTAAAGAGTAGGTTCGGATACATACCGATACCGAGTGCACAAATGAAAATGATGGCCAACAATGCCGTCTCACGCATACCAATGTCTTTGAGTTCAACGCCAATGGGATGCATCACATCGCCCATGAATGCCAACCGAAACATACGGAGAAGGTATCCTGCGGCGAGGATAATACCAATGATTGCTGGAATGACAAAGGCCCAACCAAGATCAGGGGATAACCAAGCGCCTTGCATAATGACAAACTCGCCTATGAACCCGTTCAGGCCAGGTACACCAATCGACGCTAATACAAGCGCCAACGCCAGTGATCCATAGATCGGCATGGCTTTCCATAAACCACTTACCTTGGTGATATCGCGTGTCTGGCTCTGTGCATAAATCATCCCGACTATCAGGAAGAGACCGCCACTCACAAGCCCTTGATTGACGATCTGTAGGATGGCACCGGAGATGCCTGCCTGATTGAGGGCAAAAATACCAAGGATGATAAAGCCAACATGGCTGACGGACGAATATGCAAGCAGTCGCTTCATATCGGTCTGTACAAAAGCAATTGCAGCTCCGTACAGAATGCTTATGATAGCGAGAACCGCAATCGCTGGTGTTGCCCACACCGCAATTTCTGGGAACAGTGGCAAATTGAAACGAATAAACCCATAGGCACCAATTTTAACCAGGAGACCGAGAACATCGATAGAGCCATCAGATGATGCCTCTGAATGGGCTTCTGGTAGCCAGGTATGGAAGGGCCAGAGCGGCGCTTTAATCGCAAAGGCGATAAAGAAACCACCAAACAGGAGCCACCCCATCGTATCAGTAAGCTGAAATGCCTGGGTTTGCACATTCGATGTGATGGTAGCAATGTCGAAGGTATAGGTGCCGGTTTGTTGACCATGGCTGCTGTAAACGCCAATAATCGATAGCAGCATAAAAATAGAGCCGCTAAAGTTGTAGACAAAAAACTTCGTCGCTGCTTTCTGCCGTTTTTCGCCGCCCCACATGCCGATCAGTAGTGCCGTGGGTATGAGTGTAAACTCAAAGAAGATAAAGAACAGCAACATGTCTTGTGCGACAAAAACACCGATGAGGCTTGTTTCGAGCAGCAACATCAGCATCAGATAGGTCCGCAAGTCTTTGAACGATGTGTTCCACGTTGCCATCAGGGCAATGGGTGCAAGCACGGTTGTGAGTAAGACCAGCCACACACTGATCCCATCAATTGAGACGAGATAGCCAAGCCCCCAGGCCGCAACCCAGGAGAGACTATCGGTAAATTGAAAGCCTGGCGTGGTAAAATCAAACGCAACTGGAAGCACAATTGAAGCAGCCAGTGTCGCTATGGTTACACCGAGTGCAAGGGCGCGCTGGGCAGCCTCGTTCACATGTGGCACGGCGAACAGCAGCAGTGCGCCGAGTGCTGGTAACCAGAGAATGATTGAAATCAAAGGGAATTGTAATTGATTCACGATATTATTCCATCGATACCTAACAGGTTAGCTTTGACCTATCAAAGTGCCTGGAACGCGAAATACCCAACGAGTGCGACCACACCAATCATAAAGACGAGCATGTAGTTGCGGATGTACCCACTCTGCGTCCGGCGAAACAGTCCCGAGAGTCGACTAAAGATACTGCCCGTGCCTTCCACGAGGATACCATCGATACCCTGGCGGTCGAACGTTTCACTGAGGAAACGTGAGAGCCCGCGATATCCGCGGACGATGACACGGTCATAGAACCAATCGATCCCCCAGCCAATCTCGGCACCGCGCCAGATGTCACCAAGGTAGCGGAAGCCAGGATCTTCGCGCCCCAGTCGCATACGACTGACCAGAACTTTGGAGTAGAGCCACCACCCAAGATAGCCACCCCCCACCGATGATGCGAGTACGACTACAGCAAATATCGCTTTTCCAATTGTGTATTCAGATGCCGTCTCATTGAGTACAGGGAAGAGATAATCGCTGAGCCAGTGCAGGCCAGGCAAATTCACAATACCACCAATCACTGTTCCAGCTGCCAAAATGATCAGCGGAGTGGTCATCATACGGCCACTTTCGTGGGCTTCGTAGTCGATGTCGCGTTGCCTACCAAAGAAGATAAGCGCAATCTGTCGGCCCATATACAGTGCTGTAATGATCGATGTGACGGTGAGCATGATCGCAATCAATGGATTGAGTGCACTGAACCAGGAGTAGGCCAGGATTTCTTCTTTACTCCAGAATCCTGCGAATGGGAAAATACCAGCCAGTCCCAACGCTCCGATCAAATAAGTCCAGAAGGTGATAGGCATCACTTTTCTAAAGCCACCCATCCGACGCATGTCTTGAATGTCGTTGGCCCCATGGATGACGGCACCAGCAGCGAGGAAAAGGAGTGCTTTGAAGATTCCATGCATGAGCAGGTGGAACATCCCGGCGACGATGGCTCCCATACCGACAGCAACAATCATATAGCCAAGCTGCGAGATAGTTGAGTAGGCCAATACCCGCTTAATATCTGTTTGTGCAACAGCCGATGTAGCAGCAAGGAAAGCGGTCACCAACCCAATAGCGATGACAAATCCCTGTGCAGTTGGCGCTGCCGCAAACAGTGTGTGTGTGCGTGCAATCAGGTACACGCCGGAGGTCACCATCGTTGCTGCGTGAATAAGCGCAGATACAGGTGTGGGTCCGGCCATTGCGTCTGGCAACCATGTGTAAAGTGGGAGTTGTGCTGATTTGCCAGCCGCGCCTACGAGTAGCAACAGACAGATTGCAGTGGCAATGCCAACACTCCCGAAAAAGCCAAAATCAAGGGTACCAGCACCAAGCTGCTGTACAAGATTAGGGTCAAGAAATCCGGTAGTTGGTGCTTCCTCAGGGGTGAATTGTCCATAAAAAGTCAGTGTCCCCACCTGTGAGAACAGTGCAAACATGGCGAGCAACAGACCAACGTCACCAACACGGTTGACGATAAATGCTTTGGTAGCCCCTTCTGATGGGACGATGCCTGGCTGTACCAACCGTCGGTCAAAGTAGTGACTGATCAACAGGTAAGAGCAGATGCCTACCCCCTCCCAGCCGAGGAACATCAGCAACAGGTTATCAGCCATAACCAGCACCAACATCGCAAAGATGAAGAGGTTCATGTATGCGAAGAAGCGTACCGGTCGGGAGTCGCCTTGCATGTAGCCAATTGAGTACACA
The DNA here is from genome assembly GCA_039178835.1 of Chloroflexota bacterium. Taxonomy (GTDB): domain Bacteria; phylum Chloroflexota; class Chloroflexia; order Chloroflexales; family Roseiflexaceae; genus AL-N1. The sequence continues at coordinate 12,272 of JBCDFA010000102.1, read as the reverse complement.
TGGATGATTGCACCTACACCAGTAATGAGGAGCGCCATCACCGCAGTCAATTGATCGAACAACAGACCGAAGGGTACCTGAAATGTGCCGATACTGATCCACTGCCACATCACAAAACTCACGCGTTGTGTTTCTTCAGGCAGCGTTTGTAAAACGTAGATAGAGAAGAGTGTGGCAAAAAAGCCAAGAATGACTGCACCGCTTGCCACAAGACCTGCCTCACGCTCGCGCCGAATGAACAGCGCATTAATCAAAAACCCCAGCAGAGGAAAGGCGGGAATAAGGGCGATGACCCAGCTTAATTCAGACATGTGCGTACCTTCGACCTTACATGTGCCATATCATCTGCGACTGGCACTACACTACTTGCTTACCCTTTAAGCATACTTACTTCATCGATATCCGTCGTACGTCGGCTGCGGAAGATAGCCACCAGCAGCGCCAATCCAACCGCTACCTCAGCGGCGGCGACCGTAATAACAAAAAATACCAGTACTTGCCCCTCGATCAATGCGCGTTCTCTTGCAAAAGCGACAAATGCAAGATTGGCCGAGTTCAACATGAGTTCGACGCACATAAACATCACCATAGCGTTTCGTCTGGTTAAAACGCCAACAACACCGATGGTAAAGAGGATGGCACTGAGAATGACATAATAACTTGTCGGAACCATTGCTAACCTTTATGTTTCTTTACGGCCTTCACAGACAAATTCGGTTTCTTAGAAACCGAATGCTGTGTATTATAAACTATCCTTCAACTTTTGCCGTTTCCACCTCGACAGGCGTCACAGGCTGTTGTTCTACGTGTTCTACTGGCTGCTGGGCTTCCACATCAGATCCATCTTCGCGTTTATTCAACACCACTACCCCGACAATAGCGGCTAGTAGAATAATAGCCGTAATCTCAAAGGGCAACAAATATGTTGTGAAGAGTGACTCACCAATCAGCGTGGGATCACTCAGAACGACTCCCTCTACAACTGGCGGTGGGTTGGTCGCGAATTGGTTGAAGAAGATGTACAACGCTTCACCAAGCAGCACGAGTCCGAGCACAAGCGCGAGTGGTCTTTGCCATGCAATCCGGTCCTTTGAGTCTTCGTCACGTTCGGCGCCGAGCAACATCACCACGAAAAGAAAGAGCACGATGATGGCCCCTGCGTACAGCGTCAGTTGTACCGCAAACAGGAACGGCGACTGGAGGAGCAGATAAAAGATAGCAATTGCCACAAAATTTAACAACAGAAAGAGTGCGCTATGTACAGCGTTCTTACTGAGTATCATCGCGATTGCACCGACAAGCGCAACAATCGCTGTAATCACAAAAACAATGAATTCCATAGTGTGTCACAGTATGAGACGTGACAATGAGGTCTGCTGCTGTGGGTGGGATGCAGGTTTGCTCACGAATCACGTCTCATGTATTGCTAGAGATCAATTTGTGCTGGTGGACTGGGCCGTCGATCAAGCTGCTGTAAAATAGGTGGAATTTCCCCATGCCCTTTGTCTTCATCAACCAAGAGCATGTCCTTCGTGTATATCGATGTTTTACGGTTGTAGAACGAAAGCTCATAATCGTGCTCAAGCACAATCGCGTTGGTTGGACAGGCATCCTCACAGTATCCACAGAAGATACAACGCAACATGTTGATTTCGTACTTCGCCGCATATCGTTCACCAGGTGAATTGGGCGCACTTGGATCGTTTTCTGCCGGTACGACCAGAATTGCGTCAGATGGACAGGCCGCAGCGCATAATGAACATCCGATACAGCGTTCTTGACCATTCTCGAAGCGTTTCAGTTCGTGTCGTCCACGGAAGCGCTCGCGAACCGGACGCTGCACTTCTGGATATTCAACAGTAACAGGTTTTTTGAAGATGTAACGAAGTGTGGTGCTTAACCCCTTAAATAGTTCACCAAGCATACTTTGTTTTCTCCGTTGTCAGCCCTAGTACTTCAATAGTTTCTATTAACCCTCAATACTAAACTCGCGTGTTTCTTTCTTGACCAGTGTGACTTCACGTTGTGGTGGTCGTCGTGGCCCAGCGATCTGTGCTACTCCAACAACTGCAATGAGTCCTGCTACAAAGGTGATACCAGCACTGATCCACTGATTGTCGGGAATGAGTACATTCACTGCCGCGGTAAGTGTGATATTGAACAATGCCAGTGGCAGCAACACCACCCATCCCAGTGTCATAAGTTGATCGTAGCGCGTGCGTGGCAGAGTTGCGCGAACCCATACTGACAGGAACGAGAGCATGGTCACTTTGAGCAGGAAAGCACCAAGCGAGACCAGCCCAAAGACAATGTTTCCTACGATTTCGCCAGCGAACCCAGTCACAAATATTGCCAGTGTTTCAATGCCGGGGAATCGCCATCCACCGAAGAAAAGCGTAACGGCAATCGCATTCATCGCAATCAGTTTGATGTACTCCGACATGAAAAAGAGCGCGAATTTCATTGAACCATATTCAACATTATAGCCACCGGCAAGCTCTTGTTCTGCTTCGACCAGATCAAACGGTGCACGCACTACTTCTGCCGTTGATGCTACCAGGAAGATGGCAAACGCCAGGAATTGTGGGATCACATACCAGCCCAGTGGCCCAGCTTGCTGCGCGACAATCTCGCTCATGCTAAAGCTGCCTGCTTGCATCACAACACCGAGAATGGCCAAACCAAGCGCGAGTTCGTAAGAAATAACCTGAGCGGATGCACGAATGCCGCCTAGCATCGAATACTTGTTATTAGAAGCCCAGCCAGCAATCGCAATACCATAGACGCCCAGCGATGTCACGGCCAGGAAGTACAACATCGCAATGTTAATATCAGCAAGATGGAGGAAATTTCCCGCGCCAGCAGGACATCCCAACTGTGCTCCCTCGCCGTACGGTAGACAACCAAGCGGAATCGTGGCCCAGATAATAATGGCCGGAATGACGGCAAAGACAGGCGAAATAATGTACACCCACTTGTCAGCCAGCGCCGGCGTAATTTCTTCTTTCAGAAACAGTTTGACCGCATCGGCGGCAGGTTGCAAAAAGCCACCAAACAGCTTACGGTTGCCGGGGAGCGGAATGTATCCGGCGCGGTTCGGCCCGACACGATTCTGAAAGCGGGCTAGGATGCGCCGTTCAAACAACGTAAAATACGCAAAGAGCGTTGTTGCAGCCAATGCAAGCACCACACACTGGACGATTAAAATGATAACATCGAGAAATGTCATTGTCAGCTTTCCTGCACTATAATGCGTGGAGCATGAACCATCACGTCCATCTTTGCACTCCACGCATTATACGACAACTATTCAACTTTGCGGACAGCGACTCGTGTCTGTGGACCAGTTGCTATCTGCGCTGCTTCGGCTCCTCGTACTGATGGAACCAGGACCAGACCCTCTGCAAGACCTGCATCGATCTGGATGGGCAATTCGAGTGTACCGCTCTTCGATTCGATACGGACTTTTTCGCCAAGCGCCACACCAAGCTTCTCGGCATCAGCGCGACTGAGGATGGCGTGTGCTGGCGGAACGCGTGGTGCAAGTTTAGAGCCACGCAGCCATTCACCACCACCATACAGTCTGGTTGGTGTTATCAACATCATCGGATATTGCTGATCATTGGCCAGAGGTGCGGTTGGTTCTTGCAATGCAAAACTCAACATGCTCTTGCCATTATCTGCAATAGTCGGCAGCGCAATACCAACTCCTTCAGTATTTTCATACGATGTGCCATCATAGTAAAACGCTTCATTCGTTTGGCGTCCCCATGATTTCTTAGTCAGTTCCAGGCTCGTATAGTTGGTCTTGTTATAGCCTCGTACCGTTCGGCTAATTTCATCTGCAATATCACTTGGCACAAAGTAATCCCAGTTGTTGGAAGGAGCCACTGTAGTTACTCCACCCTCTTGACCGTTGGAGGAAAGTGCAACGGCTGGGACTGGTGCAAGAACGGCACGCGCCACGTTCTGGAAAATCTCCCAGTCAGCTGGCACATCGGCGGGCGCAGAACGCGCCTTGCGGAAGCGCTGCACACGCCGTTCAGCATTCGTGAATGTGCCATCACGCTCAGCGAAGGTTGCCGCTGGGAGGACTACATCGGCAAGTTGGGCTGTTTCGGTCATAAACATGTCCTGCACAACCAGAAAGTCCACCTTTTGGAGTGCCTGCGCTGCTTGCGGGTTGGTGGCTGCCGGATTAAGGCCAGCTACATACATGCCCTGTAAGCGTCCAGCGTTCGCAGCGTCCCACATTTCGGATGCTCCCATGCCAGTCGTTTTGCGTTTTTTGTCGGTCCCTCCAACATCGGGCCGAATGCCCATATCGAGTGCGCCACGGCTGTTGCCACCGGGCAGGAGTGCAATCAAACCACTGTTTGATTTCCCGACATTGCCTGTCATCAAGACGAGATTGGCCAGCATCTGTGGCATGATTGTGGAGCCTAATACCATTTTGCCATACATGATGATGCCGTTTTCGGCGTTGGCAAAGTTTTTGGCTGCTGTGCGAATACGCTCTTCATCGACACCGGTCATCTCTGCGGAACGTGCGACGGTGTACTTGCCCATGAAGCGAAGGAGTTCCTCGAAGCCCTGTACACGATTGATGATGAAGTTGTTGTCTTGCAGTTTCTCATCAATGATTGCCCGCATCAGCCCCATCACCAGATGTGTCTCGGTTCCGGGTCGCACACGCAAGCGGCTCGTCGCAGAGCGATCAAGCTTGGTGGGGTAGCTGTTGGCGACGGTGACATTGCCACCACGCGTGACGATGCCACGCAGCCGTGGAATGTACAACGGTGCTTCTTCTTCAGGGTCGGCACCGATGACCAGCACCATAGTGTCTTTGCCAAGCGTCATCAGGTTGGTTCCCGCACCGACACCAACTTGTCGCGGTAGATCGTCAAGCACTGGGTCGGTTGGCCCACCTGTGCGATGATCAAGATTGTTCGACTTGAGTACCTCGCGGAACAGTTTCTGGAACAGGTAAAGGTCTTCGTTTGGTAGTTTTGGTCCTGCCAGACCGGCCAGTGCTTTTCCGCCTGCTTTGTTCTGGATCTGGCCAAAGCGCTCACCAATCAGTTGATAGGCCTCGTCCCATGTGGCCGAAACCCACTCGTCGCCACGACGAATCATTGGGGTTGTTAGTCGTTCTTCTTGTTCATAGAAACGCATGCCGAAGCGTGCTTTATCACAAATCCAGATTTCATTGACATAATCATTTTCACGTGGCATCACACGCATCATCTCGTTGTAGCGCATATCGAGCGAGACATTGCAACCGACTGGGCAGTGGGGGCAGATGCTAGGCACCGATTGTAGTTCCCACACGCGTGCCTTGAAGCGGAAGTCGGCACTGGTGAGCGCACCAACCGGACAGATATCGGTTGTGTTGCCCGAGAATTTCGAGTCAAATGGCGGATCACTCTTCGAGATAATTTCCCACGAGCGCCCACGATTGTCGAAACCTAACACTGGGTCGTCGGCAATTTCATCCTGGAAACGCACACAGCGCGCACACAGGATACAACGCTCACGGTCAAGATAGATGAGATCACCAAGTGGAATAGGTTTCTCGAAGTGTACCTTGTCGGCATAGTCGAAACGCGACACACCAGGACCCCACTGCATCGTCAGATTCTGCAAGGGACATTCGCCACCTTTGTCACACACAGGACAGTCCAGTGGATGCGATGTCAATAGAAACTCAAGTTGTCCACGCTGGGCAAACTCTACTTTCTCTGTAACTGTTTTTACGACCATGCCCTGGCTGACAGGTGTGGTACATCCTGTCTGGAGCTTGTTCATCATGAGCCCTAATTTGGGTTGGCCACTGTCATCGAGAATCGGCTGACCCGTCGCCCGGTCGATCATCGGTGTGTACACTTCGACCAGACACATCCGGCACATACCAACGGCTTTCATCTTGGGATGATAGCAGAACACCGGTATCGACACATCAACAGTGCGTGCTGCATCGACAATGTTGGTGCCTGCTGGAACTGTCACTGTCTGTCCATCTATCGTTAGGGTAATGTCAGGCATTGTGATATCTCTTTTTTAGGGAATATGTTCCAATAACCAAACTAGTGTGCCACCGCCAGAGGAATAGCGTGTTTGCCATTGCCGTTACCATTTGTTGCTGCGTGCGCGAGGGCTTCCTCAAACTCGTGTGGGAAGAGGCGGAGCGCACTCTTGATGGGCATCACCGCACTTTCACCTAAGAGACAGAAACAGTTCCCGGCCATCTGGTTGTAGATGTCATGCAGTGTAGTAATATCATCATCGCGTCCGTGGCCAGCATTCACACGATGGAGTACCTTCACCAGCCAGTGAGTGCCTTCGCGACAGGGCGTACATTTGCCACATGACTCGTGCTTGAAGAACTCGTCCATTTTGTAGGCGGTTTCGACCGCGCTAGTTGTTTCGTCCAGCACAATGACTCCGCCGGACCCAAGCATAGTGCCAGCGGCAGCGAGTGCTTCGTAGTCGAGTGTGACATCGAGGTTTTCGCCGGTGAGCCATGGGGCAGAAGCACCCCCCGGAACGATGATCTTGACGTTGCGGTTGTCGCGCATGCCACCACCATACTCAGGGGCGTAGATGAGTTCGCTCAATGGTGTGCCAAAGGATAGTTCGTAGTTGCCGGGCTTGTTCACGTGGCCAGCAAGTGAAAAGACTTTGGTTCCAGGGCTTTTTTCGGTGCCGAACTGACGGTACCATTCAATGCCCTTGGCGACAATACGTGGCACATTTGCGAGAGTTTCGACGTTATTGATAATGGTTGGTTTGCTGTAGAGACCAGCGACGGCGGGGAACGGCGGCTTGAGGCGCGGCTGGCCAATTTTGCCCTCAAGTGACTCCATCAGTGCTGTTTCTTCGCCACAGATGTAGGCGCCCGCACCGCGATGCACGATGATATCCAGGTCAAATCCAGTCCCAAGAATGTTTTTCCCTAGAAATCCCTTTTTATATGCACTTTCAATAGCACGTTCGAGTGTTAGTGCACCGTGGGCAAATTCCCCACGGATGTATATGTACGCTGTGTGGCATTCTATCGCATATGCAGAGATGGCGATACCTTCGATGAGTTGGTGTGGGTTACGATCAATGATCTGATGATTATTAAATGTCCCCGGTTCACTCTCATCGGCATTACAGAGGAGATAGCGTGGGTAGGTGTCCTTGGGGAGAAAGCCCCACTTTACGCCGGTTGGAAACCCGGCACCACCACGTCCACGAAGTCCTGCATCTTTGACCATCTGAGCAACATCTGCCGGCTGTTTTTCCTTCAGCGCGATCCGAAAGGCTTCGTAGCCATCATGTTTCAGATAGACATCAAAGTCAGCAATATTCTCGACATCGAGGTCACGTAAAACGATATGTTCAGTTAACGCAGGCATAACTTTCACACCTTTGTTTAATTTGGTTACGATGGGTAAATCGACGGAGAACACCTTTAATTTAGGGCAGTACTGTACCATTTCTACAGCTTCGTGTCAAATGGCACAAAGTTTGTTGATCGCTGCTATGTTCAGGAAAATTGTTGACACCTCAAAACGAAGAGACGCCCATCAGGGGCGCCTCTCGAAATCTGACCAGCTTTATTTGGGAGTATTAGTTGATGGTACAAGTCTGGTCATTCAGCGTGAAAGCAGATGGAGCAGCATTCGATCCATTGTTTGTTCCCTGGAAGCCGAAACTCACCGACCCACCTTCTGGAATGGTGGTATTCCACCCAACATTTGTCGCTGTGACGCTTGCTCCGCTCTGATCGATAGTTGCATTCCAACCGTTGCTGATCTGTTGACCATCAGGAAAATCCCAGGCCAGGGTCCACCCATCAACAGCACTGCCACTGTTGGTGATTGTCATGTTAGCTACAAAACCACCGTTCCATTCATCGGTAATAGTGTAGTCTACCGCACACCCATCGGCAGGTATACTGGTTGGGGTGGTGGGAAAGGGAGTGGGAGTCTCCGTTGGTGGAACAGGCGTTTCGTCTAGTGGTGTGGTGTTGGTCGGGTTGGGCGTGCTACCATCGGCCATCTCGTAGAAGTTCGGGAAGTTGCCTGTTATCAAGAGCATGGATAACAGACGCCAGGCATTGCTGTAGTAGCTGTTGGGTGTGTCTTTGGTTGCCAGCACTGCATCATACGCTTGCTGTGGTGTGCTCTGGAGGCTACCAGTTGCTGCGCCACAATTGACAGCCTGTGGATCTGGTGCGGCCCAGACTGCCGCAGCGGCATTGCCAACAAAGAAGGTGCTACGATAGCTATCGACTGAGGTGCCATCCATTCGGTATTGCGCGTTAACGTTTTGAATACCAACACTGCTAAAGAAGCCCCCAATCTCGTTCATTGTTTCGCGTGAGTTGGCCGTATCGTACCAGTACTGATCGACAGCAATACGCCAGGCAAATCGCGCAGCATCCCAACTCCACCAGCTATAGTTCTCGGGCTGCCATGGAACTACCTGTGCTTCCCCGTTATATTTGACCCAGTTGGGAACGAGGCCAGAGCAGTTACCAGCCTGGTTCTGTGCTAGATCGGTGATTTCATAATTGCGGTCGTTGACATTTTCCCAGCCACTCACATTGTTGGTGAATTTTCCGAATACGGTGTAGTAGCCTGGCGCAAAGTACGACAGATTGACTATACCGTCGGGATATTCCCCCGATAAGTTCCACTCATCACCAGGGATGAGTTCACCACCCTGATTGTTGGGGAGGCCGGCAGCCGGACTGCTTCCTGGCTTATCAACTGTATGTTCATACAAAGCATCAATTAAATCTTCTGCAATCTGACAGTAATCGAGGCCGGCTGGGCTGGCTGACCATGCGCCTTGCTGTACTTTGATGCAGGCATTGACCATGCCCATGGCGATGTCTTCATCACCATCAGTCGCGGCACCATTTCCTCGAATTTCGCCTGGAGCACCAATATGCCAGTGCATTAGGCCCTGGTCATTCAGGTGGTCTCTGGTAAAGAGCCACAGGCCATCGAGTGTTTCCTGGTCGTCAAAGAGTGAGGCAAAGAGGATGCCATAGCCCTGCCCTTCGGACACGGTGCTACTATCATCAACGCCACCCAGAACCCGCAACCGTCCATCACCACCAGCATTGTTGGAGGTGATATCTGCGGATTTCCACTCATTCCATGCCTGGGTGACATCATCAATGTCAAATGATACGTTCGTAGATTGGTTGTATGGATAGAGATAGGGACTCTCGTCGTTGGCTTGTACCGAAGTCATTGCTGGACCCAAGATAATGACGGTGAGCAAAATACCTAATGTTAAGATTGTAATACCATAATATCGAAAAGCATTCATACCTTCACTCCAATTCAGTTATATCGTAGATAACATGATCGTTCCAAGCATAGCGTATTGCTAGATGTATGGCCATGTTTTTTAATGAAAAATGTATCTCAGTATATAAAATTGTGCCTGATGTGACGTGATGTATGTATAAAGTTATATGTGAGTACCGAAGTAACTAGTAGTTTATTTGTATATATGATACCGTTGTGTATGCTACATACTAGTGAAAGGAATTATCTCGTGTCTATATTGTTCGCATTTAATGCCAGTAATGTTACATCAACAATTACTGGAGATGGTCGCTATGATGTAAGTTCACAGATTTGGGTTGGTGCCCATGAAGCCATTGCCGATGATGGATGCGAAAATCGCATTACATACACTACTATGACTGATACTTGTGATAATGCGTGTAGTAATATATTAGGAGACAAAGAATGGCTCATATATTCCAGCTTACAGGGAGGATCATTCCCTTTTATTACATGTAAATGCTATATCTGCACCCGTAGTGATCTAGACTAATTGGCTTCCATATAACTTGTTTGAACACAGCCAAGTGTGTTGTTATAAAACCTTGGCTGTGTTTTTTCAATCAAGCAGGGCTTATATACCACTACCTGCCAACGGTGTCATTTATCTTGTGATCATTGGTAGGTATGTGCCAGTAGCTGTTGGTGGTTGTTCTCCGGATGCCTGTTGCGCTTGCTCACTTAGGAAATGAGCAACCCAGGCCAGTGGTGCGTTCCAGTTGATTGTTACTTCGTTCGTTGAGTATGAATCAATATCATCGATATAGCATTTTTGGGGGGCACATCCCACAAGATCGCGTGCTGCTATTGGGTCTTGTAGTCCTGAATTGGGCCCTCCGGCCAGTGTTCCAGCGGGTGGAATTGGCAGGCTATCATCTACCTGGTTGGCCCAGAAGCGATGGTGCTGGTTTTGCGACGCCTTTTCACCATACCCGGTAATATATGACTGATTCAGGCCATTGCGCCCTAACAGATAATCCATGGACATAAATACTGCATCGCGATAGGTCGTATTCTCTGTGTAATCGTAGGCGGCTGCCATCACAATAGCATTGTTCAGGATGCTGCTATTCGAACCCCATACATACCCATCTGTCTCCGGTTTGTACGGGTTAGGGTACCCTTGTGTGTTGATATTCGCTACCATTGTTTCGGCAGTAGTAGCAATAGCCGCACGGATATCGTTGATGTCTTCGGTAGCAAACTCATTCGGCACAAGTGCGAGCGAGAGATCGCCGAGTGCCGCTACTTCGCCCCAAAAGAAGCCGTCTGCTGACAGGCTGGCACCTTTGTAATGGGGTGAGTCGGCCATGTAGTCTTGGTACACAGCTTCGCCGGTTGTGATAAAGAGTTCGGCAGCAGCCCAATAGAACTCATCAGTGACATTGTCATCGTTGTAAGGACCACCACCTGTTGTATCAGTAGCTGGTGCATAGTCAGTTGGGTTGTCAAGAGCAGCTTGCCAGGCGGTTTCTGCAGCTGTCAGACATTGTTGGGCAAATGCTGGATCGACATTCTCCCAGATACGAGCACACTGTGCAGCTGTTGCCGCCAGATTTAAGGTAGCCGCTGTACTGGGCGGACGCAAATAGCGTGGTTGAGGATCAAGATGTGGCAGCATAGGTAGGGGAGTCCACTGGTCGTCATGCATTTTGTGGTGGGCCATACCTGCTTTGGGTTCACCTTCCGGTACCTGCATCTTGAGCATAAACCCCATCTTCCAACGTGCTTCGTCGAGAATGTCGGGAATGTCATTGTCGTTCTCGGGAATCGCCATTTTTCCATCATCAAACGCATCAGTATTGGCACTGTCAACATGCAGAGTCCGTTCATACTGATTGAGCATGGTCCAGAGTGAGATGCCGCCGTTTACCACGTATTTGCCGTGATCGCCTGCATCATACCAGCCGCCCGAAACATCGAGTGAGTAATCACAGTTGACATCTGGCGCACAGGGGACACTCGTATCACCCTGATTGGGGTCCACGCCGATATGTCCTGCGGGACGTGCGTATTCTTCGCCGACATATTGTGCCTCGATTTCGAGGCCGCTGCGACTGTGATAGAAGTAGGCCAGTGCATCGTAGCGCAATTGATCGTAGAGTGCTGTCGTAATATCGAACGGATAACTCTCGATGCCGTTTACATCAAGCACATAATCGGTGCCAACAATATCGACACTACTAAAATCTACGATGTGTACTGTATCGTCTGACGCTTCATCATACCCAAAAACAGTTGTATTCCCGCTTTCTACTACGCTCCCGTTCTGGTCCTTTAATTCCCAGGTGAGTGGTGTTGTCGTATCACTAACGACTGATGCGAACTTCGGCAGCGTTGGAATGTAGCCAACCTGATTGACACGGACTACAGGGCCTGTGTCCGGTTCGTATGTCGGAGGTTCCTGATCTCCTCCTACAAGAGACACATTGTCAAAACACATATTGAACGTGTCGGCATTCCCACCAGCTTGAAACAGGAACTGCCCATTGTCGATGGATAGGGTCGAAACAAAGGTGAACTCAAACGGCTGAGCCTCGGTGGTCAAACTGATATCCTGTGAAAAAGGTGCAGTGTATGGTGGCACACCCAATTGTGTTACGGCAAGTACCGTAACGGGAGCATCTGCATAAGCATCAAAGGTGAGGAGATATTCCTGCCCTTCTTCAAGGAATATATTATCCTGTCCAGCGAGAACGTCCCACGGATTAGTGGTTCCACTTGGAACATCAAGGCATGCTTTGTCGGTTGCGTGCTCAAGTTCTGTGTTTGGAGTGGTCCACCACCCATCGGTGTTTTCATCAAACGTACCGTTGGTGATACGCTCAACATCATTCGTTGTTATTGGTGCATCCTCTTCCACCGTTTGTGCATTTGTAGAGAAGGACCACATCATCTCACTCTAACGAAGGAAAG
>JBCDFA010000101.1:0-21697 GCA_039178835.1 Chloroflexota bacterium | reverse complement strand
TATGGTGGGACCCACCTACACACCTCGCGTACTAATCCGGCCAAAGTGCGTGAGAAAGACATGCCTGCGTTTCTCAAAGGGAAGTTTGAGTTTGTCGGCGAGAAAAAAATGGCCGATTGTACCCCACATGTTCTGCGTGTCTTGGAGCATCTTGGCATTGATGCGTTAGTGCCTATCGGCGGTGATGATACGCTGTCATATGCAGTTCGTATGCATCAGGAAGGGGTTCGCGTTATTTCGATTCCTAAGACAATGGATAACGATGTCTTTGGAACTGATTACTGCATTGGTTTCTCGACCGCAGTTACGCGGAGTGTCGAGTTTATCAATGCACTGCGAACCCCAACCGGTTCCCATGAGCGTGTGGCCGTCATCGAGTTGTTTGGGCGCAATTCGGGCGAAACGGCGTTGATCTCGGCATACCTCGCTAACGTAGATCGTGCGCTCATTTCAGAGGTCCCCTTTGACATTGAGCGGTTGGCTGGATTTGTGAAGGAAGATAAGGCGAGGAACCCAAGTAACTATGCAATTGTTGTGGTTTCTGAAGGCGCATCAATGCTTGGCGGGCAGGTCGTTGAGTATGGACAGGAAGATGCCTATGGCCACAAGAAGCTCGGCGGTATTGGCCAGATCACTGGTACGGCGCTCAAAGAGATTACCGGCATCGATATTGTCAATCAACCACTGGGCTACCTGATGCGGGCTGGTGCTCCCGACTCACTAGATCGTATGGTCGCTATCTCGTATGCTAATCTGGCTGTTGACCAGCTGCTGCAGGGCCATAGTGGTCGTATGGTGGCGCTACAGAGTGGTCAGTATACGACGGTTCCAGCCGACACCTGTATTCAGAATGTGAAACGTGTTGATGTCGCAGAACTCTATGATAGTGAAAACTATCGCCCGAAAGTTAGCCATGTACTTGGCAAGCCCATGTTCTTGTACTAAACTCTGGGGAGTAGGTAACCAACAACATGGGGAGACCATACCATGGCAAAAGTCAGACTGACCAGGGGAAAATTTAAAAGAATACAGGCGTGTGCCGATGCGAATGGTGTTATTGCCGCCGTTGCGATGGATCAGCGGGGTTCGCTTGAGAATGCGATGATCAAGGCACGCTCAGGTCGGACGGTCACACCGTCTGATCTGAGTGCCTTCAAGTCCGCCGTTGCCAAGGTCCTGACACCCCATGGCAGTGCGATTTTGATTGATCTGGAGTATGGCACTGAGGCAATTCAACAGCGTGCGCCTGGCACCGGGGTGCTTCTTTCTTATGAAAAATCCGGCTATGATACGACCTCAAAGGGCCGGATGCCTGATCTTTTGCCCGACCTGAGTGTACGTCGTCTCGTTGAGCAGGGTGCTGATGCAATCAAGATTCTGCTCTACTACAACCCGTTTGACGAGACGGACATCAACACGATGAAGCAGGCTTTTATTGAGCGAGTTGGCGCAGAATGTGCGGCACTGGACGTGGCATTCTTTCTGGAACCGCTGGCATACGATGATGCGATGGGGAATGAGCGGGAATTTGCTTTTGCCAAAGTGAAGCCGACCTATGTCACCAAATACATGGAAGAATTTTCCAAACTGCGGTATGGGGTCGATGTGCTCAAGGTCGAAGTGCCGGTCACTATGCAGTTTGTCGAAGGGACACGTGCCTTTAGTGGGCAGGCTGCATATACGCGTCAGGAGGCCATGGAGCATTTTCGCACGGCGGCGAGTGCGGCAACCAAGCCGTTTATTTATCTGAGCGCTGGTGTGACAGATGAGGTATTTCATGAGACACTTGAACTGGCCTGTGAGGCTGGTACGAGTTTCTCAGGGGTGTTGTGTGGGCGTGCGACGTGGCAGGAGGGTATTCCGGTGTATGCGAACACCGGCGTTGCTGCGCTGGAGGAATGGCTTGCAGAGCGTGGTGTGCAGAACATTCAGGCACTCAACGAGATCCTTCAGAAGGGTGCTCAACCGTGGTGGACGGTGTATGGCGGTAAGGAGCAGATTGAGGTTGTTGATCCTGTGGTCGCAACACCGCTTACCTAGTCTTATAATCGAATATGGTAACGTAAGAGCACGGTTGTCTGCCGTGCTCTTGCCATTATGATCTATTCTGGTGTTTCTATTTTCCGACTTCCACTTCCTTCATAAAATGAGGTTCCGGCTGGGCCAGAATACGAGCAATATCGCGGAGGTCCATCCACCACTGCTCTTTCGGTCGTTGGTATTTATCGTCGACCATACGCGGCAGATCTTCCAAATTAAAGAAACGGACCTGTCCTTCAGCTAGACCAATAAACGAGCCTGCTGGCATTGGTTTATCGGCTTCCTGAACGAGGAAATGAACACATTGCGCGGCCAGCCGTGTTGCCTGGATGCGGTCGAATGGCGTGGGGTTGCCACCCTGCTGGAGATGCCCCAGAATGGCCTGGCGTACCTCGAACAGGTCACCACCCTCTTCCTCAAAGAGCGCACACATAAATCCCGTGTTGTAGATATTGCTGACGTTTTCGTTGCGGATCATCAGTCCCAGTCGTTTGCCATGGCGAAAGCCCTGTATCAGTTGCGCTAAATCGGCTTCGAGATCGCGGAGTGTGACACCTTCTTCGTGCAGATAGACGCGCTCTGCACCGGTGGAGAGGCCGCTCATCAACGCCAGATAGCCGCAGTATCGCCCCATCACCTCGACGACAAAACAGCGATGTGTGGCTACCGCTGACTGTTTGATCTTATCGACCACTTCAATAATGCTGTTCAGGGCGGTATCAGCCCCAATGCTCAATTCTGATCCAGGAAGATTATTGTTGATTGTCGCTGGCAGACAAATGATTGGAATGTTAAATGCACCAAAGTTATCCCGTTCACGGACGAGGCGTGATGCTGCTTGATAGCCGGTCCAGCCACCAACAATGAGGAGCCCTTGAATACCATGTTCTTCGATATTTCGTGCAATAGCATAGAGGTCGCGTCCTTCGGGAATTTTGCGACTAGTACCTAACTCTGCACCGCCCATAGCTGACCAGCCGCTTACGCTCATCCAGTCCATTGACATAATATTGCCATCAATCAAACCCTGGAGGCCATCCTGGACACCGAGCATCGTATGTCCTTCATCAAGCCCGAGCCGTACCGCCGCTCGTACTGCGGTGTTCATGCCGGGGGATGGCGCACTGGCGTTCATAACGGCAAGGCGTAAGGTTTTTTTACCGGGTTTTGGCGGTCGTGGCAGGGTGCGTACCAGCGTGCGTAATGTGCGATACGAGTCCTGAAAGCTGCCACCACGCAACTCCATGGCGCGCTGATAGTCTTGCGTATTGATGGCATCCGCAATGGCATGGGTTTGCTCAACGCACTGCATCAGTGGTGCATGGGTGATACGGTTGTTCCGCACGCCAATCATGACCGACTCACTATCCGCTGGAGCGGTGAGCGCATGGTTGACTGCGGCGTGGCCTTGCAGGGTGCTCATATAGCGGTCGAAGGCACTTGGCGACCCACCGCGTTGGACATGGCCCAGAATAGTTACACGGGTATCCTCCCCCAGTTGTGTCTCGATAACCTGTTTGATCTGTTCGGCATTGATCGGGACACCCTGACGATCATGGGCGCCCTCTGCCACAATCACAATGCTGTCGCGACGGCCTACTTCACGGCCTGAGCGCAGAACCTGACACATATGGTTTTGCCAGTCGTCGACATCAGGTGGATTCTCAGGAATAAAAACCCAATCGGCACCGGTAGCCAGCGCACTCATCAAAGCGAGATAGCCACAATTCCGTCCCATTACCTCGACGACAAACATGCGCTGATGGCTGGCTGCGGTACTACTGATCGAGTCTATCGCTTGTGTGATGCGGTGCAGGGCCGTGTCAGCACCAATGGTCATATCGGTGCCAACCATGTCATTATCGATGGAGCCAACGAGCCCGGTTAACGTAATGGAGGCATTCTGTTCTGCTGTTGCTGCATCGATATCACCACTGTCGCGTAGTTCAGTGACGAGACCAGGCCATTCCTGTCGAAACAGATTTGCACCAGTCAAGCTCCCATCCCCACCGATCACAATCAGGCTATTGATACCATGTTCGAGCAAATTACGTGCAGCTTTGAGACGCCCTGAGCGCGAACGAAATTCGGCACAACGGGCGGTTCCGATGACCGTTCCACCGCGATGCAGAATGCCACCGACTGAGTTCCAATCCATCTTTCGAATGTATGAGCCACCATCAACCAAGCCTTGATACCCTTCGTAGATGGCGTATACATCAATGTCCCGTTCTAAAGCGGTACGTATCACGGCGCGTACGGCAGGGTTCATGCCGGGCGCATCACCACCGCTGGTCATAACACCCAATCGCTTTGTTGTGTAGTTCGTCATATATACTCGCAAAAAAGTTCTATGATTTGTTTTGTAGACGTATGGCCAGTGTAACGATATAGTATCAGCATATCGCAGCTACTGCCATTCTGGGGAAAGACATGTTTATCTTTCGGGGACATATCTTTACTCACTGGGAATGGGTTAGGGGTTAGGGGAAGTGGTGCCTGCGCGTGTCGAAGGCAAGGTGAGGTGATAGAGCAGCAGAGCGGAGAGCGGAGCTAAACAAAAATCGGGATGTAGCGGCGGTTTGCAACCGCCGTGTCAGGTTGTTTGGAGAGATGTAGTGAAGCAATGGAACGGAGAGCGGTTGAACAGAAGCGAAGGGGTGGGGTTAGGAGAAGCGGTGCCTGAGTCTGTCGAAGACAGGATGAGGTGTTTGTTGGTATCTAACAGGGTGTTGGATTAGGTATAACCATTGTGAGATGATGAGATTACTATTGATGATAAAGGAATAAACATATGAAATACATCTTTACTCGACAGCGCGCTATCCGTACTCACCATCAAGGTGTGTATTGGAGTGTATTCATGGTCCTGTTGCTTGCTCTACTGGTGGCTTGTTCAAATTACAGTCTGACTGGCCCACGAGAAGTGGACAAAGTAGTAATCATTCCCGACCACTATGAAGGATTTTTGGTTGTACGATACGATTGTCCTGACGGGATGCCGTTGCCGGATACGGGCGACATTATCACGTATTTCTTTCGGCAAGATGGCACCATTTGTACCAGTGATACCGTGCAACGAATGCATAGCCAGTATGCCGTCAGAACGCACAGTGGAACGCAGCTTATTGCTATGGGACAACCCTGGCCTGAAGTCGGTTATGGATTAGCTCGTCCAAGCATACGCACAACCTCAATTACAGGACAACGTATGTCATTAGGGATTTACTGGGTTGGGAATCTTGATGAACGTGACAGAATGAGTGATTATGATCAGCGCCTTGATCAATTTCTCATAGAGCGTTTTGGAACGCCATAACTGGTATCTGACATCAATGAGGAGAAGGTCTAGGGGAAGCGATGGAGCGGTTGAGCGTTGGGGCGGTAGGGCGCGGTGCCTGAGTCTGTCGAAGGCAGCGTGGGAACGTTGGAGCGTTGGGGCAGTGGGGCGGTAGGGCGCGGTGCCTGAGCTTGTCGAAGGCAGGGTGGTGTGGTAAGCGAGGCATGCGCCCGAAACATTCACGTAACTTCCCAGTGAACTTGCAGGGTCCATGGGCACCGCGCCTTGGCTGGGGGTGTCGGGGCGGCAGTCCGCCCTGACAAAGTAGCACGCTACTTTTATCGGCACTTTCAGATATGTGGTTATACGGAATGTCGCGTATGGATGAAGAAATTACTCGTGAAGATGCTTAGGTCTCTGTTGCGTGGCAAGCGGCTAACGGCGCACCACTCTCACTCATAGTCTAGCCTGGACACTGTAAGCTGCTACCAACATACAACGAAAGGACATAGTTATGACCAATCCCCCATTGATTGATGAGCGTATTCTAGATGATATCCCTGATGCCTTGATTCGCCCCTTGTTGGCGGTTTGTCTGATTGAAATGCGAACGTTTAGTATCGAACAGCACGAGCAACTAATTGCTGCCATTCAAGATATGGTCCGCCCCTATGAGGATTTAGAAGGAGAAGGTCTTAGTCATATTAGTATCCAAAATCGGCTGAATCAACGTTTACAGGCGATGCGCGATGCACAGGATTGGCTGCAAAAGACCGACCCCGCAGCGCAAGTCTTGAGTGTTGAGATCAATCGCTGGTTTGTAGATGTCACTAGTGCTGGGGCTAGCCGTAGACTATTGGTTGCATACGAGTCGGCAGGGCTTGACACAGAGTTGATGGAGGAGACGCTAAGACCAGTTATCACTGAGGCTGGTCCGGCAGATCGCTAACTTGGCGAGTGTCTGGGTAGATTAAGTATAATGTCTTGTATATATTAGGAGGTGCAGGTTGGACACACGTGAATTGCTTTATCGCATCTTGTTTCGTGGTCTTGTGGAGATACGTGCCGAGGCTTATACGATCCAAAATAAACAAATCTTTTTTATAGCCGATCTCTTGCATCAACTACCACTTGACTTAGCCAGTGAGTTGTCAGAGGATGCGTCTTTTGATGATGTGTTGAAGTCATTACAAGAACGTTCACACGAAAAAGGGAGTGACCAATGGTTAACTCAGGTAATCACGGAAGTGACACAATATCGGCAAATGCAAAGTAATACTTTATGATCTATGCATCGCCACACACGAGGTACCTCTATGACTGATAAACAACCTTACAAAATCGCCTTTGCTGGTGCACCCAAGGTAGGGAAAAGCACACTTGTGTACTGTCTGGAGCGCCGCAACCCACAGTGTCAGCGCACGGTTGATGCCGATGAGACGAAACGCATCATCCACATTGATATCCCCCTTTCACTGGGTCATTTCTGTATTGCATTTGCGTCTGGGTCCTTTGTCAATGAAACCGTGATTCCCACTGTGTTAACTGGTGCAACCATGGTCGTGTATGTCATATCGACGGGCATTCACCCCAACATACAGCGTGGCTTTTTTGACGAGTATGTCGCCTGTGCGTCACAGGTTGGAGTCCATTGGAACAACGTTCCCTGGCTGTTTGTGCTCAATACCGTCGAACCGCTGTGGGAGAACCCACTGCAAGACCAAATCCCCCCGCATTTCCACGACACGATCATTCACTGTGTCGCAATTAAAGAGCAAGGGATAGACGAGTTGTGGCAGCGGATTCTGGACACAATAGAATCTCGCCCATAGTTGTCAGTATGTTGCAGTGATACAATCTGTACTGCACAGATCTCCACAAACCTATCGGTTACTTCTATGTTTCTCTTAAACTACCATCCTTGCGGATGCCCAGAGAAGCGGTGCCTGGTCTTGTCGAAGGCAAAGCAGGGTGATGGGGCGGTAGGGTGCGTTGCCTGAGCTTGTCGAAGGCAGGGTGGTGTGGTAGGTGAGGCATGCGCCCCAAACATGCAATTCACTGCTCAGCGTGCCTGCGGGGTCCAGGGACGCCGCACCCTGGCTGGGGGTGTCGAGGCGGCAGTCCGCCCTGACAGACCTGAACCAACAGTACGTTTTACCGTTATATAAAGGAGACTTAAGATGGAACCACCTACGTTAGAGAAGTTTGTCCAATCTTCTCAACAAACATTCAGACGATATGAGTTTGGTGACATTATTCGTACTATTTATCGCTTTATTAGTTTGGCTGTCATTCGCGGGCGTGTTGATACAGTAATCATTACCTCAACCCATCTTATTTGGAGTGGTAATGGGCAAGAGATAGTTCGCCAGAAACAAATAGAGCCACCACAAAGGCTGAGTTTTGGTGATGCCTTTCATATGGTGTTAGCCCGAGACTCCTATGTACAGAACTTTGTGCACTTGGTCAAGTCAACGCCAACCGAAGAAGTCTATCATATTGGGATCGAGCCACCAGCAACGTCATCGGAATCAGATGATGAGCAGTCCCAAAATCTGAATCGTCAGCCTTAATCACTCTCCTGTCCACTGCCTTCTTTGCGGGTGATCAGAGCGCAACATCTGTGCTGGGCAGCGCGAGAGTGGTGCGACGGAGCGGAAGGGCAGTGGGACGATAGGGTATGGTGCCTGAGCCTGTCGAAGGCAGGGTGGTGTGGTAGGCGAGGCATGCGCCTCAACCATTCACGTAACGTCCCGGCGTGCTTGCGAGGTCCAGGGGCGCGGCGCCCTGGCTGGGGGTGTCGGGGCGGCAGTACGCCCTGACAAAACAGTACGTTACTTTTATCTTTACTTTAAGATATGTAATCATAAGGAATGTCGCGTATGGATGACGAAATTACCTTCCTTTTCGTGACCACAGCCTTCTTTGCGGACTCCCAGAGTGCAACGCCTGGGCCGAGGAGCACGAGAAAGCTACATCAACCGTTCCGCCAGCGCATCGATAACCTCATCTGTTGGCGTATTATCTGCACACCACTGCTGAAGCTGATTGGTGTGATAGAGTTCTTCGCCAAGCCGACCGGCAGCAGGACTCACCCCGATCCAGTGATGGAGCAGTGCCAATACCCTCGGTCTCTGATCTCTCAATACCCATTCAATGATTAAGGCAATGAGAATTGCTTCGAAGTCAGGGTCTTCTGGTGGGACAATCGTGCATTGCCCCCGCTGCATAAACGGCGAAACCTCAAAGAACACAACGCTCCCGACCACCGGATCGCGTGAAGCATAACGCACCTCACCTACCAAAGACATACGAATTGCGCCGGTGCACATTGGGCATGGCTCAGTGGTGGTGTAGAGGATGGCCTCACTCAGATCGACGTGTCGATGATCGATCGATGCCAGTTCATTCATCTCCGCATGGGCCACACGTGTTCCCCATAGAGCGTTGTCGGTGTAATGTGTGTCGTAGATGCGGTTGTGCCCACGTGAGAGCAACTGTCCTTGTCGGTCAGTGATCGCTGCGCCGATAGGTAATGAGCCGACACAGTAGGCTGCCCATGCTTCTTCTAGACAAACCTGCCATGGAAAAGCGAGTTGTTGCCAGAACACAGCTAGATACTCCTCTCTCAGGAATATGCTTTATGTCTCATTCAACGCGACCTTAGATGCCACATGTTATCTACCCCTCCTTGTTCACTCTCCGAATGCTAACACTAGGTTGTCCTTCTCGGCGAAAGTTCTTGATTTCAGGATGACTCGCAGCATATCCATCAAGGGCTTTGGTGTCCCACGTTACCCGTGGTCTGGAGTAGATTGCGTGAAAATCGCTGTGTTTGACGCTGACGGCGTGTGCCGTAACGGTGGCTTTGATCGTGGCTTCGAGGTCGCTAATGCGCTCGTCTGCGGCGTCCAGCAGCGGTTGATATTCCTCTTTCAGCGCATCGAGTTCTGCCTGAACACTTTTGAGTATCTCATCACGACGGTCTTCGTATTCACGCTGGGTGACGGATCGTGCTGAGTGAAGGGCTGCCAGTTCATCCAACTGGACCAGAATATCTCGTTCATGCATATCTTGCTCCTGCAAAACTATTCGTTTGAGCTATGGTAGCATAATCTTCTGCTTGTAAGGTGCTTACACCAACTGCTGCTCAATGGCCAGCCGCGTGACGGCGCTGCGCGACGATACGCCCAGTTTGCTGTAGATCGAGCGGAGGTGGGCGTTCACTGTGCGGGTGCTGACGCACAACTGATCCGCGACCTGTGCATCGGTCAATCCCGTCGAGACCAGCCGTAGTACTTCGATTTCGCGTGAGGTGAGTCGTGTCGGGTCTTTTGCTGTGGTTGCGGCATCTGTCGCTGGGCTGACAGAAGCTGGTGGTGTGAGTGTGTCCGGTAGAGGTGCTTCTGTCTGTGTTGGTGTACACACGAGTTGATCGAGTTCCATCATTGTGCCCTCTTCCCAGGCATCCTCAAAGCCACTACGCCCGAGTTGATTCTGCATCTGTTGCACGATCCGGCTGTACCAGTTCTGGTCGACCGGGGATTGCCCAGCGCTCAACTGGCTACGTAGCTGTTCTGCTGCGCCAAGCAGACGCACTGATTGATCGTTTTGTTCATGTGCCCATCTGATACGTGCCATAAGCTCCAGACATTCTGCAATGCCCAACTGCTCCCCAATCTGCTGATAGAGTTGGAGGCTCTCGTGACAAAACGCCAGTGCCTGCTCAGAGTCGTGTTGGGCCAGGGCTGCCCGCCCAAGATAGACCATCGTTGTGGCTATGCTGCTCTTATCGCCTAGTTGCTGGAAGTAGTGCAAACTCTCCTTGTACAGATCCGTTGCGCGGGCGTAGTCCTCCTGCTCCAGTGCCACCCGACCCAGATGCATGAGTGACCAGGTGATACCCCAGGTGAAACTGACACTACGAAAGCAGTCGAGGCTTTCCTCGAGCAACGTCGTCGCACGATCATATGTGTGTTGCTCCATCGCCAGAATACCTAGCCGCATCAGTGTCCACGCAATCTCCTTGGTATCACCAAGACGACGCAGAATCTCCAGGCTTTCTTCGTACAATGGCACCGCCCGTTCATGATCGCCCTGAAGGTGGGCCATCCGTCCGAGACCACTCAACGCCATCCCGATACCGCTGGTGTCGTTAAGTGCCCGTGAGAGGGTCAGTCCTTCGTCGAAGAAGCTGGCAGCCTGTGTAATGTTGCCCTGCACATTCGCCAGCCATCCCGCCCCACACAACACCTTGACCCGCGCCATGGAGTGCAGATCACGACTGATATCGAGCGCGATATCAAGCCATTGACGGCCTTCCAACAGATGACCATGGACATGCCAGAAACGCCAGATCGCCCCTGCGATACGCACGACCGTGTCGGTCTGATACTGCTCCAGTGCCCACTGCAATGCTGCACGGAGATTGTCGTGCTCTTGCTCAAGGCGCTTGAGCCACATCTCCTGCGATGGCCCGAGCAATTCGGGCTCGGCACGTTCCGCTAAATCCAGATAGTATGCAGCGTGATGCTGATACACCGCATCAGCACCATCACCAGCCAGCAGTTGTTCCAGCGCATACTCGCGGATTGTCTCCAACATGCCAAAACGCAATTCAGCTATTGAGGAGCCATGGGAATCGGCGCGAAAGAGCATACTCTTATCGAGTAGCGATACAAGATGATCCAGCAACGGTTCTTCTGGGTGGGTATCAAGCTGACAAACGGCCTCGGCGGCTTCTAATGAACAACCGGAAACAAAGACCCCTAATTGTGTAAACAGTTGTTTCTCGGTTTCGACCAGCAGATCATAGCTCCAGTCGAGCGTGCGTCGAAGCGTTTGCTGGTGGGCCGGCAGATCACGTGCGCCCCCGGTCAGCACATTGAGCCGATTGTTCAGACGCGTCAACAACTCCTGGGGTTCCAGGAGACGCAACCACGCCGCCGCCAGCTCGATTGCCAGGGGAAAGCCATCGAGACGGGTACAGATTTCGGATACAACAGGTGCATTCTCAGCGTCGAGCGTGAAGTCAGGATTGGCTGCCCGTGCCCGTTCAACGAAGAGTGAGAGTGCGGGAGACTGTTGCAATGTCGCAAGGTCGGTTGGCTGTTCCGCAGTGCTGGTGTGGGGCAACGACAACGGCGGTACTACAAAACGATTCTCGCCAGAAATTCGCAGGACGGTTCGGCTGGTCACCACAATTTTGAGATATGGGCAGGTACGAAGGAGATCGGCTACCAGCGGTGCAGCATCGATCACCTGCTCAAAGTTGTCGAGTATGAGCAGCATCTGTCGGTTGCGTAAGAACTGTTGGAGATGCTCTCGTTGTGGGATGCTGTGCGATTCGCGCAGTTCCAGGGCCTGAGCAATAGTTGGCAGCACAAACTGCGAGTCGTGAATTGGCGCAAGTGGGACAAAGACCACTCCATCGCGAAACTCATACTGGACGAGTGCTGCGAGGTGGAGTGCTAAACGTGTTTTGCCGACCCCACCAGGACCATTCAGTGTCAGCAAGCGCACATCGTCGCGGCGTATTGTCTCGCAAATGGTTGTCAGTTCTTGCTCACGACCGATCAATGTGGTAATCGGCAGCGATATATTTTCGACATGGTTTGGCGGGTCGTGAAAATAATGTGTTGTTTCTTGTCGCATTGCCATGAACAACCCCCCAGTGGTTATAAAGCCGTATATGTACATCTGTTGTGTTTATCCTATAGTTATAACATATCTGTGCCGGAACAGCTATACGCAATTACCTAGGTAATCGTTCGTTGGTCTCGTCGACCTTGCAGAAAGAAATAGGCAATATTGCCGTTGTGGAAGAACCATGTTGTCAGTACAATTGGCTCAATATTTTTGTTTAAACGATATCTCAATACCGTCATTTGTGCTAAAAGTAAAATCCTCGTTACTATTCTTCGCATGGGAACACACGCGCAGTTTTTGATCATAACACTACTCGCGCACTAATCAATACAACCGGATTATAGGTAAGCTTATGTTGCAACGATGCACACATGGACCATGTCGACATGGTGGGAGTTGGAGAGCAGGATATCCGTTCAGGTTCTACACAAGGAGGCTTCCCATGCCCAGGAAAGCACTATCGTTCATGCTGGTAATTGGTCTTTTCATCGCTGCGTGTGGCGGACCGGCCACCACAGTCGCCCCCGATGAGTCGTCAGATGCTGCAGACCAGCCAGATACCTCAGGTGAGCAGAGCACCACGCTTCGTATCGCATTAGTTGATTACACAGATGACCACAAAGTTTGGCTGGAAGAAGAGATTATTCCGACCTTCCAGGAGACGCATCCCGATGTTGCGGTTGAGCCGATCTACCTGAACTGGGGGACGCTCAACGAGACCTACGCAGGCTACTTTGCAACAGGTGACGGCCCTGACATTCTAAATTTAGGTTCTGAATTTATCTCCGAGTATGGAGATCGGTTGTTGCCATTAAACGAACACTTTGCGGACTGGTCAGACCTCGAACAATATCACGAGGCCCCATTGGAAGCGACCACATGGGAGGGCGAACTCCGTGGGTTGCCGTGGCTAGTGATGCCGCGTGTCTACATGTGCCGCAGCGATTTCCTTGAAGAAGGTGGTGTCGCAGGTGTGCCACAGACCTTTGAAGAGGCTGTGACACAGGCCGAAAGCACCACCGTTCTCGATGGAAGTACGCTAAGCCGCGCGGGGGTATGGACTATTGGTACTGACCTACAGGACTGGCAGGAATACATTCAGTTCATCTGGGCTTCTGGTGGCGAACTTTACAAAGAAGATGGCTCGCCCAACTTCGATTCGCCCGAAGCAAGAACTGCTCTGGAATTTATGTACGACCGCCGTCGTGCTGTGTTGCCCAATGAGACCATTGCTGCCCTTGGCGAGGCACAAGGCTCACGGCTGGCAACAGACGAAGTCGCCTGTTTGTGGGGCAATGCCTGGGGCGCACCACCACTCGACGATCCATCATGGGACAGCATTGTGATGGGTCCTTCCGCGCATCCCGAGGGTGGCGAACCAATCGTTCAGGTCTTCACCGATTGGCTGGGTATTCCCCAATACACTCAGCAACCCGATCTTGCAGTCGATTTCCTCAAGTTGCTGGGGAATCAGGAAAATCAGGCTCGTTATAATGACATCTTTGGTTCTTTTTCACCCCGCAAGGACGCGGAAATAGCGGACCCGATTATGGAGCAGCAGGCCGAATTGATGGCCGAACATGGACGTGCCTTTGCGGATATTCGTGCCGCAGCACGGTTCTCCGAAATCTTGCAGGCGGAATTGCCACTGTACTTCCAGGACGCTCAGGACATTGAATTGACGTTGCAGAACATTCAGGATCAGTATACGCAGGCGCTTCAGGACGCCGGTAAGTTATAGTTGCGCCGGAGGTAGGTATGGAAAGCCCGACGACACACACACTTATCTGGGTAGTGGCAACAGTTGTCTTTATCGCGGTTTCCAGCCTGGCAATCGGTCACCTGGCGCGCTGGGTTGCCCGATTGAGTGGGAAAACGCTGGCCTTTCAAGAGCGCACCTTTGCCGGATATGCGTTCGCAGCGCCCTGGCTGACTGGTTTTGCCCTGTTTGTCATCGGGCCAGCCCTCTTCTCCATCTACTGGAGTTTTACCAGGTATGGTCTGCCCAATCCACCGGAGTGGGTTGGGCCAGCCAACTACCAACGGCTGCTGACTGATAGCGCCTTTCGTGTTTCATTGCTGAATTCACTCTATATGACGGTCTTTGGTGTCCCGGCGCAGCTCGTAGTTGGGTTGGCGCTGGCGATGCTGCTCAATCAGGCGATCCGAGGCGTGCGGGTTTTCCGCATGGTCTTCTATCTGCCAGTGATTCTGGCCGGGAACGCGGCGATGCTGCTCACGTGGCGGCTGATGTTGAGCCCGAACAACGGTGTTATCAACTCGATCCTGGGGTTCCTGAGCAATGCGTTTTTGCCCTTCCAATGGGTGATGCAGCTTGGTATTTACGTTACCGAGATTAGCAATGCCGCCTTTGCTGGTCTCCAACGTGGCAACATGACCATTCTCGAAAACACCATCGCGAATGGCTTCCCGGCAGCGGATCGGTTGCCCTTGTGGTATCAGAGCCCACTCTGGTCGAAGCCCTCGCTGGTGCTGGTCGGGGCCTGGAGCGCCGGTATCATGATGGTTGTGTTCCTGGCGGCACTGAAGAATGTCCCACAAACGATGTATGAGGCAGCAGAAGTGGATGGTGCGTCGCCGTTGCAGCGCTTCCGCCATATCACCCTACCGCTGATTGCCCACGCGACATTCTACAACCTGATCATCGGCATTATCGCGACGCTACAGATTTTCGAGCAGGCATACATCCTGACCCGTGACGGTGGCCCGGCCCAATCAACGTACTTTGTGGCCTACTACCTCTGGCGTGCGACGTTCCGCTTTAACGAGGTGGGGTATGGTGCGGCGATGTCGTGGATACTGCTGTTGATTATTCTGGTGATTACCTTAGTGCAATTTCGCCTTGCCAACCGCTGGGTGTATTACGAAACAAAGTAGAGGGTACTACCGATGAAAGCGATCAATCAAGCAAACACCCAGGAAACGCCGAACAGTGTGGTGCGAGGCAGTGATGTTCCTTTACGAGCACGCTTCCGACGCATCTGGCAACGACTGATGTTGTATCTGGTTGTGCTGAGTGGTAGTGTCCTGATGATTTTTCCGCTGTTCTGGATGGTTTCGACCTCGATCAAGACCATCGAGGAGGCAAACGGCGCGACGATTGTGTGGTGGCCGGCCCAGCCACAGTTCGAAGCATACAGTCAGCTTATTGTTGATCCGCTGTGGCGGCAGTACCTGCTCAATTCGGTGTTTGTCACGACGCTGTCTGTTGCGGGGACGCTCATCTCTGTTGCAATTGTGGCGTATTCGTTGAGTCGGGTCGAGTGGCCGGGGCGCAACATTGTGTTCTTTCTGCTGCTATCGACGCTGATGATCCCGCCACAGACGACGCTGGTACCACAGTATGTGCTGTTCTACAACCTGGGATGGATCAACACGTTCAACCCGATTGTGATACCAGGCTTCTTTGCCGGTGGTGCCAGCTTTGTGTTCCTGCTCCGTCAGTTTATGCGCTCCATCCCACGTGATCTGGATGAAGCGGCGATGATGGATGGCGCAAATCATCTTACGATCTGGTGGCGTGTCATTATGCCGATGTGTACGCCCGTGCTGGCGACTATCTCAATCTTTCTCTTTGTTGCCAACTGGAATGCGTTCCAGATTCCGCTCATCTATTTGCAGCGAACATCGCTCTATACGCTGCCGATTGCCATTAACAATTTGTATAACCCACAGCAGGTTTCGCAGCCTTGGCCTCTCATTATGGCGGCCTCGGTGCTTGCAACTATTCCACTTATGATCGGTTTTGTGGTCGCGCAACGTTACGTTTTTTCAAGCATTGTACAAACAGGAATGCGGTGATGTGCCACATTAGGGGAGATACTATGCAATTGTCTCTTGAACAATCCATTGGGCAGAAACTTATGGCGAGTTTTATTGGAACTGAACCGCCGCCCGGATTTCTTGCCCGTTGTCAGCGCCAATCTATTGGAGGAGTTACGCTCTTTCGTGCACTGAACACAACTTCTCCGGCGCAGGTTCGCCAGCTGACGAATTCGCTTCAACAGGTTATGGCCGATGCAGGTCAGCCACCGTTGCTGATTGCAGTTGACCAGGAGGGAGGTCAGCTCATGGCTATCGATGGTGGAACGACGCTGTTTCCGGGCAACATGGCTATCGGGGCCACTGGTTCTGTCGATCTGGCCCATCGGACAGGGTATGCGCTGGGACAGGAGTTGGCGGCTATGGGCGTGAATGTCAATTATGCGCCGATCTGCGATGTCAACAGCAATCCGCTCAATCCGGCCATTGGGACGCGTTCCTTTGGCGAGGATAGTGTTCAGGTGATGCGGCTCAGTGCGGCGATGATTCTGGGGATGCAGTCGGCTGGTGTAGCGGCGACCGCCAAGCACTTCCCTGGCCATGGCGACACGGCCAATGATACGCACTATGGCATCGCCGTGGTGCAGCGCGACGCGCAACACATTCGACAGGTGGAGTTGCCGCCGTTTGCTGCGGCTATCGAGGCTGGTGTGCAGTTGGTAATGACGGCGCATGTGGCGTTTCCGGCCTTCGAGGATGGTCACATCCTTCCGGCGACGCTCTCGTCGAATCTGTTGCGGGGGTTGCTGCGTGAGGAGCTTGGGTTTCAGGGCGTGATTATCAGTGATGCGCTGGAGATGGCGGCGATTATGCAGGGCTCGGGTCTCGTGATCGATGGGCTTTCTGCGGCGGCAGCCAGTGTCGATTTGCTGCTGCTCAATGCGGAGGAAGCAATGCAGCAAACACTGTACGATGGCTTGTTACAGGCGACCCAGCGCAGGTTGCTGACACCATCTGAGATCAGTGCCTCGGCTCAACGCATTCTAGCCTTGAAAGACTGGCTGGCAGATATGCCACAGCCTGAACTGGATGTCATTGGTTCATCAGAGCATCATATACTGGCACGAGAGATCGCCGAACGCTCGATTACTCTAGTGCGCGATGATGCCAATCTGCTGCCGTTGCGGCCTAGCCCTGATACCCGGCTGGCGGTGATCGTGCCGCGTCCGACCGATCTGACTCTGGCAGATACGTCGTCCTATGTGCATTGTTCGCTGGCGGAGCATCTGCGAGAGTACCATGCGTCAGTTGATGAGTTTATTGTTGCTTCTGATCCTTCTGAAGATGATATTGCGGATGTGCTCCAGAATCTGGTCGATTATGACTTGATTATTGCCGGGACGATCAATGCAACAGCGCAGTCTGGTCAGGCGACGTTGGTGAAGAGATTACTGGCGAGAGACACTCCCACGATTGTCGTGGCTCTGCGTATGCCATACGACCTGATGGTCTTTCCTGATGCACCGACATATGTGTGTACCTACAGCATTTTGCCCCCTTCTTTGAAGGCGCTGGCGGCGGTATTGTATGGCCAGATTCCATTCCAGGGACATTTACCCGTTTCTATTCCTGAACTCTATCCCGTCGGACACGGTGATACGGTTCAGCTTGTCTGAAAGACGAAAGAGGAAGATCGATGCGAACAGAGATCACAGAACAACCTGCTGTCCTGCGCGATTTGCTGGAGCGACACCTGCCTGTAGTGCAGGATGTGGCACAGGCAATCCGCAGGCACAATCCTGACTATGTGTTTCTCGCGGCCCGTGGTACGTCGCGCCATGCCGGGACCTATGCCCAGTATCTCTGGGGGATTTCCAACCAGTTATCGGTAGCACTGGCCTCGCCATCGCTGTTTACCCAGTACGAGCGTCCGCCGCGCCTTGATCGAGCACTGGTGGTTGGTATCTCGCAGTCGGGGCAGTCGCCCGATATTGTGCGAGTGATTGAGGAGGGGCACCGGCAGGGCAGCCTGACGTTGGCCATTACAAACGACGTCAATTCACCACTGGCCTATGCTTCTGCCCATGTTTTGGACACAAGCGCAGGGGTTGAGATGGCGGTTGCGGCGACCAAGACCTACACCGCACAACTGATGGTGCTTGCGATGCTTTCGGTCGCGCTCAATGGGTGTGTGCCGGAGCAGATGGAGGCATTGTCGCAGGTGCCGGGGCTGGTGCAGCAGGTACTTGACCGTGAGACAGAGCTTGCGGACATCGCGCAGTGCTATGCGGCCATGGAGCGTTGTATCGTGCTGGGGCGTGGCTACAATTATCCGTCGGCGCTGGAGTGGGCGCTGAAACTCAAAGAGTTGACTACTGTTGCAGCGGACCCGTATTCGAGTGCCGAGTTTCAGCACGGACCCATTGCCCTTGCGTCACAAGGCACACCCGTCTTCGCCATCGTGCCCCGCGATGTCGTATCGACAGAACTCGAGACCCTTTTGCACAAATTGGTGCACTCACAACAGGTACGCCTTTTTACGCTTTCTGATGACCATCATATTAACGCATTGGCACACGACTCCTTTCAATTACCTGACGGCATGGCTGCATGGGTAAGCCCTATCGTCGGTATTGTTGCGGCGCAGTTGTTCTGCTATCACCTGACGCTGGCGAAGGGGTGTGATCCAATGGCGCCACCGGGACTTCACAAGGTAACACTCACGTATTGATCACAAAAACATTATGACACAGATAACTGATTTCAACGATCTACAGGATCGCTATACCCACATTTACCTTTCGCCACATCTGGATGACGCAGTTTTGTCCTGTGGTGGTGCGATTGTCGGTCATCGTCGGGCAGGTGAACAGGTGCTGGTCGTCACATTGTGTACAGCAGCGCCGCCAACCGAGGGGCCATTCAGCCCATTGGCGCAGGAGTTCCATCGTGAGTGGGCGCTCCCACCAGACCAGGTGGTCGCTGCGCGGCTGCGTGAAGAGGCAATGGCTATGGAACGTGTCGATGTGGATTATTATTGGGCCGGCATGCTCGATGCCATTTATCGCTACCCAGAGCCATATCACTCGTTCGAGACGCTGTTTGGTGCTCCCGCAGTGGACGATCCGCTGGCAGATGATCTGCGTGAGTGGATCGAACAACTCCAGCGACGAGTACCAAACGCACGATTCTACGCGCCGCTGGGGGTGGGCCGTCACGTCGATCATCTGATTACACACGTGGTGGCGCGGGACAGTCTGGCGGATCGAGTCGCTTTCTATGAGGATTTCCCATATGTGACGGTTGAAGGCGCACTTAACCAGCGTATGTCGCATATCGATCAGGCGCTGGAGCACGAAACTATCGTGATTGACTCGACGCTAGAGCAGAAGATTGTGGCCATTGATGCCTATGCGAGTCAACTGAACATCTTGTTTGGTGGCAGCGTGGCAATGGCCCAATCGGTTACCAATTATGCACAATCTCTCAACCCGGTCGACGGAACGTATGCCGAGCGACTGTGGTGTGTTGCACAATAAGCATTCTACTCTGTAAAGGATAAAGGAGGTAAAGGACGTTTTCGTCAGTTCATTGGCCATAGCTTGAACGTATCACATATTTGTACGCTTTTCACCAGTGTCGTTATAGGTTATGACTATCGAACCAGTTTTATGTACTTCATTGGCATATAATGCCACGAATGAGGAGGCCCTTGCAATGAAGCGAGTATTACACTTGACTAACCTGATTTCTATGCTCATCACGTTCGTTTTGATCTCGACATTAGTTCTGGCTTTTGGTGATGTAACAGCTGCTGCTCCTGCGTGGGATGGCAATAATACAGCATATGCGGTTGGTGATGTGGTAAGTTACGAGGGGCAAGAATATCGCTGTATCCAGGCACATACGTCACAACCGGACTGGACACCGGCGGCAGTTGCGTCGCTCTGGGAACCAACCGGCGGTACATCACCGACCAACACTCCTGAGCCGACTGACCCACCGGTGACACCGACACCCACCGATGATCCGGGAGTGACACCGACGCCAGTGACGCCAACACCGACGCCACCGCCAGGTGCGAGTGAACAGCGTATCATCGGTTACTTTGTGGATTGGGGTATTTACGGTCGTAATTACCTGGTGAAGAACATTAAAACCAGTGGTTCGGCAGAAAAACTGACCCACATCAACTATGCGTTTGCGAACGTTGTCAACAACGAATGTAAAATTGGTGACTCCTTCGCTGCATACGACAAAGCCTTTACTGCTGAAGAAAGTGTTGACGGTGTTGCGGACACATGGGATGGTTCACTGCGCGGGAATTTCAACCAGTTACGCAAGCTCAAGGAAGAATATCCTAACATCAAAGTGATGATTTCGCTTGGTGGTTGGACATGGTCCAGTGGTTTTTCTGATGCAGCGCTTCCACAGAATCGTGTTGGTTTTGTCCAATCCTGTGTTGATCTCTTCATCACCGACCCACGCTGGGAAGGCGTTTTCGACGGTATCGATGTTGACTGGGAATACCCCGGTGCCTGTGGCAATACCTGCAACTTCCGCCCCGAGGACACCGAGAACTTCACCGCACTGCTGGCTGAGTTCCGCAAGCAGCTTGATGACGTACGCCCTGGCCTGTTGCTGACAATTGCGGCTCCCGCCGGACCAGACAAGATCGACAAGATCGAGGTTGGCGAGATCCACAAATCGCTCGATTTCATCAACCTGATGACCTACGACTTCCATGGCGCCTGGGAAAATACGACGAACTTCCAGTCATCGTTGTACGAAGCGGCTGGTGACCCAAGCCCAGATAAGTTCTCCGTTGAGGGTGCTGCCGAACTCTGGCTTCAGGGCGGCACACCGGCCAACAAACTGGTGATCGGCGTACCATTCTATGGTCGTGGTTGGCAGGGGGTATCCAACACCAACAATGGTTTGTGGCAGCCAGCCAGTGGTGCGGCCCCTGGCACCTACGAGGCCGGTATCGAGGATTACAAGGTGCTGAAGGGCTTAGGTTTCACCCGCTACTTCGATGAAGAAACCCAGGCCGCATGGATCTACGGTAATGGCCAGTTCTGGACCTACGACGATCCAGCAATTATGAAGATCAAGATGGACTACATCAAAGCAAACGGCCTGGGCGGCGCGATGTTCTGGGAATTGAGTGGCGATACCTCCGATGGCGAACTCATCAGCGCCCTCTATAACAATCGCTAATGATATAGACATTGCCGGGGCGGCCCCCTGTGGCCGCCCAACGCACGAAATTAAGGAGAAATTCCGGTTGGGGCGGCCCCCTGTGGTCGCCCCTCAACAATTCTGTCAGGTAGCCCTCTGTGGCTGCCTGGGAGAACCAGGGAGGTATCTATGCAACGCTTTACACTGCCCTGCCTATTACTTATCGTTATGCTTGGCATCTACATCTTACCGACTGCCACCACGACAGCGGGGCCTGCACCAGCACGACCCTTCCCGCAGCGTGTGACATATGCACCAGACACGATTCGACCAACCAACTTCACGCAGTCTCAGCAAGATCAGCACGTCCGCAGTTTCTACGATTACTGGAAGGCCAATTACCTTGTTGCGGCTGGCACCAACAGTGCCGGGAAGCAGATGTATCGCGTGGCCTTCGGCACTGGCTCGCCTGTCACTGTCTCTGAAGGCCAGGGCTATGGCATGGTGATTGCCGCGCTGATGGCTGGACACGACCCGGACGCGAAAGAACTGTTCGATGGGTTATGGTATTTCTCGCGACAATTCCCCAGTGGTATCGACAATCGACTGATGAGTTGGAAAATCGAGAATGGCCAGATCGTTGATGGCAACGACAGCGCGTTTGATGGTGATGTCGACATCGCCTATGGCCTGTTGCTGGCTGATGCACAATGGGGAAGTAGTGATGTCGTCAACTACACCGCCGAAGCCAACCGAGTCAT
Source organism: Chloroflexota bacterium (assembly GCA_039178835.1). Taxonomy (GTDB): domain Bacteria; phylum Chloroflexota; class Chloroflexia; order Chloroflexales; family Roseiflexaceae; genus AL-N1. Next base: position 4 of record JBCDFA010000101.1, on the reverse strand, counting down.
CGCG
>JBCDFA010000100.1:0-21700 GCA_039178835.1 Chloroflexota bacterium | reverse complement strand
GGGTGGAATCCTGATGTCATTCCTCCCGACTCGCCGATTTACTGGCCTCCTCTATCGGGAGAGTATCCCTTTGAGTTTGTAACAATCCATCATACGGCGGGTACCAACAACCCAGAGAATCCGTTGGCAACAGTGCGGGCTGTCTGGTATTTCCACACGATTACGCTAGGGTGGGGCGATATCGGCTATCATTTCCTGATCGATCAGTTTGGGAATGTATATGAAGGGCGTGATGGCGGCGATAGCACCGTTGGTGGCCATGTGTTCCGTTACAATCAGCATAATTGCGGGATTAGTTTCCTTGGCCAGTTTGAGCCGGGTGCTCCTGATGTCCCTCCTGGTGGTGAACCGACGCCAGAAGCACGCTACAGTGCAACGGTGATGGCAGCGCTTGAGTCGTTCTTCCACGGCTTTGATCTGCGTGAACAACACACCTATCCGCTCCCAACCGAGGATTGTCGTCCACAGGTCGATAACTACCGCCTGAGTGGTCACCGTGATTGGGGGCAGACAGGGAGTTGTGTCGCAACGGTGTGTCCTGGCATAAACCTCTATCAGTATCTGCCGCAGATGCGCGAGGACGCCGCGGAGCTGGTACCAGTCGTTGAAAGATCAACACTGGCGCGGGTGTTGTCGCGGATACTTGAAGTACGCTAAGCGCGACGGTGTGTCGCTGCGACAAAACGTTTAGTGATCCACTGCGGGCGTGTAATAGCACTGCCAACCACGACGGCAAACGCGCCCGCATCAAAGGCCCGCTCAACTTCTTCTGGAGTACTGATCCGCCCCTCGGCAATGATCGGAACTTGTAGCCGTTTGGCCAGTTTATACACCAGTTCGAGGTCTGGTCCATCGAGTTGCGGACTGTATGGCGTATACCCGGACAGTGTGGTTGATACTATATCGGCTCCGTGTTCTTCCGCTGCAATACCCTCTTCAAGTGTCGAGACATCGGCAAGTGCTCGTTTATAGCATTCCTGATGAATAATATCAAGGAGGTACTTGAAACTCTCGCCACCCGGTCGGGTACGTTGGGTGCTGTCGAGGGCAATGATATCGGCACCAGCGGCAGCAACTGCACGAACATGATGGCTATTTGGCGTGATGTACACACCAGTGTCACCATCTTTGTAGAGACCGATCAACGGAAGTTCGACAGTGGTGCGAATAGCTCGAATGTCGTCTGGCCCGTTTGCACGGATACCAACTGCGCCACCCTGCCATGCCGCCTGGGCCATACGTGCCATGATCTGAGCACCAAACAATGGCTCATCAGCGAGGGCCTGGCATGAGACGATCAAGCCTCCCTGAAGCTGTTTGATAATAGGATGCTGAAAAATAGACGTGTCCATAATGTCCTTATCTTGAGCGTCATTTAATGACGGACGTTTGCTGGTTGTAAGAATGGTAACAGTACCTCACAAATTTCCCCCCAGGTAGGTGTTTCGCTGAGAGGATGGTGTGTTATTCCGGCTTGCGCAAAGATGTGCTCAACATCAATACGTTTTGCCCAATCGTTTGTCATCGTTTCATCAGAGGAAGCCCTTTCAACCTCCCGCTGTGGACATGATCGCACCATCTGTTCAACTTCCTGTACCGAGAGAGAACGATGTGGGTCCAGCGCGAGTGAATGGTGACGTGTGCTTTCTGGATGGATGGCCCCCCGTGTGAGTGACAGTTGTGCAGAGACAAAGAGTTGATGGGTAAGTGGCACATCGGTTGCCCAGGCCAGTGGAACACCACGGCGAAGTAGCTGATATTGTAGCTGATAGAGTATAGTTGGTGTTGAATAGATGCTCAATGGTGTGTGGCCTGTGTTGCAACAGAATGCTGCCAGTGCCCCTGCCGATTCGCCGATGTTCCACTCAACGGGATGAACGCGATACGAGCCATTGGTGATATGGGTGGTGCCGATGTTTTTGTTGGCGGCCACGAGATTGGTGCAGTGTTTCGTGAGTAAGGCTCCAAGCGGGATTTGAAATGGCCGTGTTGGGGCATACATCGTGCGGGGATTTCCAACACAGGGATGCAGATCAATAGCGTACCATCCAATTCCAATGGTATCATCGAAATGCGTGGCCCGTGCGCCGGGACCACTACCTGCTACAATGTCTTGTTCAACAACGCGTTTGAGCGGAATGATGCGGCGTGACTCACGTACATACGGAGCTTTGCTCAAGCCATCTGTTGTCTCCATCACCTCTGGCCGTAGCCGCAATTCGGGATAACCATAGCCGCGCCTATCATCACGTGGGACTTCCGTCTGAAGCCAGTAAAGAAATCCAAGCGACAGTCGTTTGGCCTCGTCGTGTACTCGGCTTTGGGTAGTCTCTGGCTGATCGATCAAAGAGGCCCGATCATAGTCGTTACTCCCCCAGTTGATCAACGTTAGATCGTTGGTCTTGTTGTTAAGATCAAGCTGTTGACTATCGTAGAGGCGTCGATAGGTCCAGAATGGTGGTAGCCCGGTTGGGCCATCGACAAACATGTTAAATGGGCGGGAGCCTCTTGTGTGTCCTTGTAACACCAGGCTGTAGGGCTGGGTGTCCCGAAAATGTGCATAGCCAACTGGTTTGGTGATGGTATGATTCTCACCAGGACAATATTCTACCGCAAAACCATAGGTGAATGACTGAACTTCGTGTGGCTGTGGTCCCTTACGACTCGCATGTGGTTCGCCGGTATCATCAGTCGATTCGGCACCAGTGACATAGGGTATGCCAGCTAATGGCAAGAGATCGCCCATCTCGGTCGCATCGAGGAAATAGGCGGCGTGTACTTGTACCTGCTGCTGGTGCTCATTGGCCAAAACCACAGTGGTTACACGGTCCTGCTCAACATGCGCCGTAATTGGGTGGTGCTGGAGCAGCAGGGTGATACGCCCTGTCTCGATGTGGGGGGCGAGCATGATGTGTAGTACTTCCAGCGCGACGCGTGGCTCAAAACAGAGGCGACTGACCCAGCCGTTACCTGGATTGAATGGTGCAGTATACGAGTCTGGTGTGATGTTGAACTTTTTGTAGTAAAAGTGACGAATACTCTCGCGAAAACGATAGTAGGATCGGGTGCCACCAAAAGTTTCGATGTATTGATGCTCATCAAGTGCAGACACGCCCTGACTGGTCACTTGACCACCGATCCAGTTCGTTGGTTCGCTCAACACCACTTGAGTCCCGGCCTCAGCCGCCGCGAGTGCCGCTGCAACACCGCTCAGGCCCCCACCAATAATCGCTATGTCACATTCATAAATCTGTGCATCAGACATATATTTATACCTTCAGCTCAACCGTTCCAGGTCAAAATCAATTTCAAATAGTCGGTTCCAGGGTAATCGTACCCCATTTACACGCCATGCACCGGCAAATCCAGGTAGTTGGTCCACCAGTGTATTCAGACGTTGTTCGATCCACTCTGTGGTTGTAGCCATGGTTTCGGTGGTGGGTTCATCTGAGTCAGCGTGTTCTTTGAGACGAGCACGGGCCTGCCTGCGAATAACATGTTGATAGCCCCAGTCTTCAAGATAGCGGTGCAGCAGGAAGCGTTGTTGTGCTGTGTGCCGTTCAGGCGTGTGGGCCTGCTGTGCGGCACAGCCCTGTGCCAACACGGTGCCAATAGTGTTGCCTGCGGTGTTCCATCCACCATATGCGGCCAGTCTGGGCAGGGAAACGGTGTGGCGCAGGGCCTCGAAGAATGTCGGATCTGCGCCATTTGGATAGGCGACATCGGCCACACATATCGGTTTCCCTTGTTCCTGGTAGTGTTGAATATGCCTGGCCAGTTGCTCAAGGTGTGGTTTGCGCTGATGCTGATCTGCTTCAGTGTGTGCCGCACTCCACTCATCGCGGTGTGGGAGTGGTGAGTTGATGGCAATCACGCTGTCGGCCTCTTCTGCTTCGGCAAGGATGCCTCCAACCGCCCGCATTTGTCGGGTGACAGTGGTATGGATGGGCACATCTTCATATGCTGCTACCACATCTGCGCCATCCGGTACGGCGTAGAGCGGTGCAATCTTGGGATGGTATCCAGCGCTGGTATTGATCAGGCGGGCTAGCAGCGCACACCCAACCTCATCTGCGCCTGGATACATGAGCAGCCGATTGTCGATACCAAGACTGTTAGCCCAACTAACGAGCCAGCGTTTCTCGTGTGAGGGCATGCCATACGGGCTGGTATCATCCGAACTGAGCACCAACAGATCGAGGACCTGCTCAGATAGCAGGTTGAGTGCTGAGAGATTGATCTTATGGTTGCGTAACCGTCGCTGGACAAAGTCGCGAACGTTATCCGCAGGTAGTTCGTCATAGAGTGTGTGTAGTTTGGTTTGAACGCCCTGCCCTTGTTCTTTGCGGTCGAGCAGTTGTGAGAGTTGATAGAAGCGGGTTCCATAGGTTTCCCAGTATGCCGGTTCTTCGATAGCGCTATTGGCGTTCGATACCCGTGTAATCAGATTAAACCCGAGTATCGGCAACTCAGGGTAGTGTTGTTTAATAGCGCGTAGAGTGTCGATACGCTCAAGGATAATGCTGGCGCTCTCATGCCCGATGCGTGATGCGATCAGTCCGCCATACCCCAGCATCTCACAGGAGACAATCAAGGCATCCAACTGACTGGCGATATCGTGTAGCCAGGTGATCAGTTGTGCACAGGGTGCCGGTGTACGAAAGGAACTGAGCAGTTCACTTGGCGGAACTTCGAGTTGGACACCGGCGATAGCAGCAATCATTGCTGGATAACGTGTATTGACGGGGCGCTCATCAAGTGGGATTAGACCGATACGCATAGGAGTTCCTCCTCAAACCATCAGCTCAGGGCTTGCTGCCCAATGTGCTGAAATGCCAAACACCCGGCTCCTACGATAACGGCATAACGTCCTAATTGCGCTGGCTGTATCGCTACTCTGGCTGGCCCTGGTAATGGGTTCGCACGCAGGGCCTGCTCAAAGGGTCGCCACCAGAGATCGCCGATCTCGCTTACACCACCACCAACGATCACTGCTTCGGGGTTGAGTACGCATAACAGGCTGCCGATGATCATACCGAGGGTGTGGCCCCCCTCTGTAATGGTTTGCCGCGCATACTGATCACCAGCATGTGCGTGTGTGACAACGTCCCGTAGATCCTGAGCATCATTGGTCTGGGTGAGTTCGGCGTATTGCTGGGCAATCGCGGGGCCAGAGGTGTATGCTTCCAGGCAGCCAGCGCGTGCATTGCTCGCCTTTTGGGCCACATCATAGCGGATGACCAGATTGCCCAGTTCGCCAGCCGTCCAGGTAGCACCGTGCTGCACTTGTTTGTTGTAGACCAGTGCACCGCCGACTCCTGTACCAACGCTGATATAGAGCACATCGTTGAATGGGCGACCAGCGCCGTGGCACATTTCACCAAACGCCATTGCATTGACATCATTATCTACTGCAACGGGCAAGTCAAAGGTGTTTTGTGCTGCTTGCCGCACATCGGTTCCCTGCCAGTCGGGCAATGCATCGGTTGCGTAGGTGATAATGCCGCGTTGACAGTCAACCTGGCCAGCGGTTCCAATACCCACAGCAACAAGTTGTTTCGGTTTAGGGGAAGTGGTGGCCAATACACGTTTCCCAAGAACGATTGCGGTGGCCAATACCTTGTCAGGCCCATCAAGTGCCGGGGTTACTGTCTGATGATAGTTGGTTACCTTGCCATGCGAATCGACCAGCGCGGCGGCGGTTTTGGTACCACCAATGTCGATGCCTAACACATAGCTGTGCTCATTCGTGTCCATAACCATCTATCCCTTGACCGCACCAGCAGTAGCACCACTGATAAAGTAGCGTTGAGCGGCAATAAACACAATAAGGGTTGGGAGCATGGTGATAACACCTCCAGCCATCACCCAGCGTGTGTTGGCGACAAAACTACTATTGAGAAAGCGTACACCAAGTGCGAGTGGATAGAGCGCTTGGTCGCCCGTGAGAACGATGAGTGGCCAGAAGAACTCATTCCAGAGCCCTACAAAGCTAAAGATTCCCATAGTGGCAAGGGAAGGTATGACCAGTGGGAGCATCACTCGCCAGAAAATATCCCACTCATTAGCCCCATCCATGCGGGCCGACTCCTCAAGGTCCTGTGGCACATTGAGAAAGGCTTGACGCATGAGAAAAATACCAAAGATCGATGCAAGCGAGGGCAGAAAAACAGCTACCAAGGTGTTGGTGAGTCCGAGATCCCGAATGGTCAGGAAGTTGACCAGAAAGTTTGTGGTAGTCGGCAGCATGTACATGACCAGCAAAGCAAACAAGATGAAACGTGATCCAGGGAGACGAAATCTGGCCAGAGCATAGCCAGCCATTGCGTTGATAATGATCTGGCCGGCGGTTCCGAGCACCGAGATGGAAATACTGTTGATAGTCCAGCGGCCCATCGGCACTACATTCCATACCTCGACAAAGTTGGTCAGTGTCGGCGGGATGGGAAGTAGCTGTGGTGGACGGGTAAACACGCCTCCGCTGGTTTTCAAGGCGGTTGAGAACATCCACAAAAACGGCCCAGTCGTAAAAATTGCAGCCAGCAGCAGCAGGATATACAACATGATTCTTGTGGTTCTGTCACGGAATTTTTTTGATTGGGTGAGACGTAGTGCGGTCATCCGATGCGCTCCAATCCGCTACGGAAAAAGCGAAGGTTCAGCAAGGTAAAGATCATAATAATGCCAGCCAGCACCAGCCCCTGGGCAGCGGCATAGCCAAAATCGAAATCATCAAACGCGGTGAGGTACATCAACAGATTGACCACCATGGTGGAATTGGCAGGACCACCAGGGTTGGGACGGCTCATCACCAGCACTTCATCAAAGACTTTGAGCGCAGCAATCGATGACCAGATCGAGCAAAATGCGATAGTCGGCATCATCAGCGGAATAGTGATGTACCACAGACGCTGCCAGCGCCCGACGCCATCAATTGCGGCAGCTTCTTCTAATTCACGTGGTATGCCCTGTAACCCGGCCAGATAGATGACCATATAGAAGCCCAATCCACGCCAGAAGGTCACAAACATAATCGACCAGAGGGCGATGGCCGGCTGATCCAGCCATGCAATCGGTTCACGAATAATCTGTAAGCTCTGTAGCCATGAATTCAGTAGCCCATACTCCAGATCGAAGATCCACTGCCATGCCAATGCCACTACCACTGCGGCAGTGATGACCGGTACATAGAATGCCGCACGGAAAAAGGCAATACCGGGGAGTTTGTGGTTGACCAGCATGGCTAATCCAAATGAGAAAATCTGGATAATTGGCACGACAAGGAGATATTGAACCGAATGGATGAGCGATATATGAAAGATACTGTCAGTCAGGAGCTTTTGAAAGTTTTCAAAACCAGTAAATTCGGCGGGCGCAAGAATGCTGTAATCATAAAAAGACAGCACTGCGCCATAAGTAACTGGATAGAGCAAGAAAACCAGTAAGACGATCAGTGCTGGCAAGAGAAATAGATACCCTACCACAATATGCCGGATACGACTGGCAGAATGTTTGGAGGACTTTTTGGCTGGAGTGCTTTGAACACGTGCTGTATCGCGCATAATTACGTTATCTAGCCTATTTCATTGTTGGTCTTAGTAGAAGAAGGCACACACATTATACTCCTTCTTCGTCGCAAACGGTGTGCCTCCTGTATGATCGTTACTGTTCTGATAGGACCTGATTCCAGGTTTCGGCGGCAGTATTTAGTGCTTCTTCGGCTGTTTTTGTTCCTGCCCAGGCCGCGCTAAACTCATCGCGGAGCGCTTTCTCCAACTGGCCCCATTCGGGCAGTCCGAGGAATGGGTCTTGAGCAATAGCCAACTCTTCCGCCATGATTTTGCGTGCTTTGGCATCAAGCGTATCTTCCTGCTGGAAGAACTCATCTTCGGTGGCTGCAATAATGGAGGGCACAGTGACGGAGTTTTTCGCTAGCTCAAGCTGGTTTTCGGCATTGGTGACGAACAGGGCAAAGTCAGTAGCCTGTTCAACAGACTCCGACTGTGATGGGATTACTAGATGCATAAGCGCAACTGGAAGGATATTTGCCTCACGAGTTGGATGTGGTGCTACATCGGTATTGGCATACACCTCGGGAGCATCATTCTCGATTTGTCGTAGCAGAGAGGCTCCGGCTAACTGCATAGCAAGGCTCCCTTCCTTGTAGAGCTGTAGTTCGCCCTGGAACCCTTTTGCCAGGATATCTTCAGGAATAAGGCCTTGATCCTTCAGATCGATATAGTATTGTGCGACAGCGATGCCCTCAGGTGAGTTAAATGTTGCCTCTGTACGGTCTTCATTTACCAGCGGAACCCCGGCCATGAGGAAGCTTTCTACCAGGTTGATATTGGGGGCATATCCCCATTTGTCGCCTGCTGCTTGAACGTCTTGGGCAATGGTAACGAGGTCATCATAGGTTTCGGGAGGAGCCTCGACGCCAGCCTCTTCAAAGATCTGTTGATTGTAGACCACAACACGCACGGTTGCATACCATGGAATACCATAGGTTGCATCTTGGTAGTTAGTTGAATTCCAGAGTCCTTCGAAGTACTCTGACCGTACTTCTGGTGGGACAGCTTCACTTGTTTTCACCAGAATGTCTGGGTTCGTTGCCGATACCTGAAGGGTGAGATCGGTATTCAGGTTTACCACGTCTGGAACATCTCCACCAGCGATGGCAGTCAAGAGTTGTTGCTCAATTTGGTCACCAGGGATATCGATCCACTCGATGGTCACACCTGGGTTCGCTTCTTCATAGGTCGCAATCATGCCATTGACATAATCATCAAAGGTTGGCTTGAGCGAGATGGTCCAAAAGGTCAAGGTTGTTGCTTCACCGGATGGTTCTTCAGCTGGTGCAGCTGCTTCTTCAGCGTTGGCATCTGGTTCTTCTTCAGCAGGTTCAGCTTCGGTTGCGGGTTGTTCGGCTTCGGCTCCTGATGTGTCCTCTTCCGGCGGTGCTTCAGCAGTGCTCCCACACGCTGCAATGGCTTGCATAAGTAGCACAAAAAGTGTGAGTAGTGCAATAAGGCGAAATCGTTGCATGGCTTGCTCCTTCGTAGTAGCCAACGAACAAGTATGCATTGATGCGTGACCATCGATATCAGGCCACGCATCAGTATAATTATTTGTTGTTGGATATCACGAGAATCATATGTGTTACGGCAGTAATACCACAACTACATAAAATGTTCAAGTGTCTAACTTCCCATTTTATCCTCTATCCACGATCCTGTGTGTATTCCAGAATGGTGCGATAATGCTCAACTTCACTTCGGAGACGACTACGGAGTGCTTTATTCGTTTCTCCGTCGTCGACACGGAGCACAAAATCGACCAGTTTGAGTCGGGTAATAGCGGTATTGAGATTAGGGTCGTTCTCCAATGCGTCTACAGTACCGTTGAGTTGGATGGTAAGCGGTTGTGCTGTTTTGTCTATCATACAGTCATTGGTCTTGTATACGTCCTCAATTCGGTCAAGCAGATCGTTCACTCCACCAAGGACGGCTGTCTTCGGATCGCTGTGTGGTGAGTCGGCTGGGAGACGATATGGACCTTCGTTCTGGGCTTCAATGAACGGGTTACTGACCTGACCCCAGGCAAAGACAGATACTCCCTGTGCTCCAGCCCCACGCACGGACTCGATCTGATCTATCAGTGTGCCAGGTGCCAAGCTCAAGAATGGTGCGTAGACTCCGGTATAAATCAGGGTTTTGTCATCAACGATGTCAATCATAGCTTCTGTGTCTCTGGCGACAGAGTCGGCTGAACGCCCGAACGACATCCCGGCCATGAAGTCCATCCACCCAGCATCAACCCAATCGGGCCATTTCTGCATTTTGCGAATCTGTGAGTCGAACTCATCAGGGAAGACGGCGGCTGAGAGGGCTGCATCTGCACGGGTTGTGTCAATTGCATCACGCACTTCTTTGACAAACGTGGTGATATTGTTTTGACGCCATTCGATCCACTCATCCCATTTTTCAGGGTTGTCGTCAGGTGTAATGGTGTAGGGATCGACGCCAGCGACTTCCTCAAAAGCTGCACGACTGAAGTTACTATATGAGAAGCTACGCTCACGTGGTAGGCTGACCGGATAGCGAATGTAATCCAGATGGATACCATCGATTTCATAGCTATCAAGTATTTCAGTATAGATCTCCACGACATATTGGCGTGCTTCGGGGAGGGCAGGATCAAGGAAGTAGTAGCCTGGTTCGACAGCCGATGGTTGTGGTCCTTCTTTCCCTACGTCTTCCCACTCGACGGCAGCCCATTCAGGATATTCGGTGAGGATTGGGCCAATACCACCTTCCTGTTCCACGCCAACAAAGAAGTTTTCAACCCATGCGTGCACCTCAATGTCGCGCTTGTGGCCCTCTTCGATCCAGATTTGGAGCGGATCAATGCCTTCAAATTGGGGACGTTGTGCTGGAATACCATAGCTTTCGGCAGTCTGGCTGGGGAAGATGGTGTACCCCTGATAGAAGGTCTCAAGGTAAACCAGGTTGTATCCTGCTTCAGACATTTGGTCGAGAGTAAGCGCAATCGTCTCACGTGTTGTCTCAGTTGGACGAATCCAGATACCCCGCGTCTCAGTTACACGTGACTCGATGGTGCGATAGCGTGCAATTTCAGCGCGTTGTTCAGATTGGATCGCCAGATCAATGGCTTCTTGATCGTTACCATTTTCCAGTGCTGCTTGAGCCTCTGTGAGAAGTGTTTCAGCCTCACCAATTGCCATTTCTGCTCCATCAAATGGGACTGCCAGACAGACATCCTGGGCGGTTGTAAAGGCATTTTCGGCGGTGTCGATGACGGTTTGTGCGGTGAAGATGTAGGAACTGGAGTCGATCACAATGGTTACTTCGAGTTCATCAACTTCGACAATTGCGCCAAGGATGGTGTTGGCTGAAAGCCAGCTACCTATGCCGCCGTGGCCACTTAAGACAAAGCCATCTTCAGGGATGGTAGAGTTGTTGCCACCACGAGAGACAACACGCCCATCAACAACGGCGACTTCAAAACCAAAATCGTTCGTTCCTGTTTGTTCCCCAAATTCGGGTGTGTACAGAATAAATTGACTCGCTCCACGACACCCTGGGAAACACTCGCCTGTGCCTGGATCAACGCCAGGAGGGTTGTTTTCCGGCGTCGGGTCAATGGCATCAAGTGTGCGTGAAACTTCACGTCGGGTGGGCACAGTAATGGTCACAATATCATCCACTGCAATATGGTCACGAATAAACAATCGTACATCAGGATCGCCCTCTGGCGCTGCCGAAAGGACGGCCCCATTCTCTGGTATGGGGTTGTCTCCAGGGTTGGGGCAGTCATCAAAGACGGTGCAGACATCGGTGACCCGATACTCATTAGGTGTATCGGTTTCGATGAGAATGGCTTCAGCACCAAACTGATTGGTACGGGTTGAGGTGCCAAATTCGGGTGTGTAGAAGGCTAGCAGACCAGCCGTCCGGTTGGGTGGGTCAATTGCATCGATGACTTCAACAGTTCCGTCGGCGGCAGTGATAGTGATATCGTTTGTGGTTTGTGCACGAAGGCCTGTCGGTTGAATAGTGGTAGCTACAAGGCTAAACAGTAGAATTACTGCGCCAATGATACGTACATGGGAAAGGCGTATGATGTGCATAGAAGGCCCCTTTTCTTCTCGTTTCCAGGACATTTCTCAGGGTCACTGGAAGCCGTGTAAATAGAAAATATGTCTTACCCATCAACTTCTAATGCGCCCACATTCTTCACACTCCTGATGAAAAGCATATGTGTTTGATGCATTACCTCCTCTATCTTCACGATGTAGATAAAGTAAACTCAAATTGATTTTGTTGTAAATAGGCGTGGCTGGTGTGCTGGTGTGCGTTCGCCTGCATTTCAATGAAATACTGGCAGCGATCTCCACGTACAAGTGACAGGGTGTATTCAATCGGTTTATCGTGTTGGTCGAATGTGGTAATTGTGGTTAACATAGCTGGCAGGCCTGGTGCTATCCCAAGTAGATGTGCCTCAGGTGATGTGAGGACCACGGGTTCCAGTGTCTCGCATAGCCGACAGATAACAATATTGTAATCGGTGTGTAGTACCTCATAGAGTGACTGATTGGCGAGTTGTTCTGGTATGAGACCTGGCAATCTCTCAATAGGAAGGTAAACTGTTTCTAGCATAATCGGTTCTTCGTCTGCAAGCCGCAAACGAACGATACGGAGGAGTGGCGCCCCGGTTGAGAGATGCAGCTTGATGTGAATTTCTGACTCTGTCGCACTTTCGACGATAGCATGCTCAATAAGCCGTGTAGATGGAGTATGCCCGGCTCGCCGCATCCGTTCACTGAATCCAGAGAAACTCCCAAGATGATGGCGAATTTTCGGTTGTGCTACATAGGTCCCAATCCCCCGTCGACGTTCTAGTAATCCTTCTTGAATAAGTTCTTGGATGGCTTGACGTAGCGTTGAGCGGCTGACTCTGTACAATTCACACAACTCACGTTCTGACGGGATCATCGAGCCTGGTGCAAGGCTATCTTGTGCAATACAATCGTGTATGTGCTGTTTGATCTGGTAATACAGAGGCAGCGGACTTGATGGAGTCACACTATGGTCTGACAGTATGTGATTATTGAGCAATGCCTGACTCTTCATAGACCTGTAATATGGATGTTAGGAGATCATGATGTCTTGACCACCATGCTACTCAAGTTAATGCGTATGTGTCAATATGTTTGCGGGTGCTCTGGATGAATATTTGAACACAATATGCTCATCTGAGATCGATCAAGTAATAGTCTACTTGCGTCTCTCAACCATTGCGACCCCCCCCATAATGGCGGAACGTTTGGGATTATCGGCGAAAGGTGTGTCATCGTGATCCCTGTTCCAGGCTGGAACATAGACGAGGCCGGGAGGGATAAAGCGCATCTGGGTAAAGAATTGTGCAATTTGTTCTTCGCTGCGTACAGTCAGTGCTGTTGCTGATTTTGCGTATAACTCTGCTGTTTCATTGTGTTTGATCTGATCAACCTGATTGAGCGGGAGTTCGGGAAACGCAGGGTGTGATACCACAACGTAACTACCGGGTGTGAGTATACGGCGTAGCACGTTGAAGATATGGCCAACCTCCTCGTTATTGGTAATAAATTGAAGCACAGCAACCAGCAAGATGGCAATAGGTCGTGAAAAGTCCAGCAGTTTGATGACTTCGGGATGGTCAAGAATAGCTTCTATATGACGAATATCGGCTTGAATACAGGTTGCGTTAGGGTTGACATCGAGCAGATCGATGCTGTGAAGAACTGCTACCGGATCAATATCGATGTAGACGACACGTGCATCAGGGGTGTATGTCTGGGCGATCTCATGGACATTGCCAACGGTTGGAATACCAGACCCCAGATCAAGAAACTGATCAATACCCCTTTGACAGAGCTGCTGTACTGCACGCCCCAAGAAGGCCCGATTTGCCTTTGCAATCAGCGGAATATCTGCATGAATGGCAACCGCATCATCTGCCGCGCGACGATCAACATCGAAGTTGAAAATACCTCCAAGATAGTAGTCGTACATACGTGCCGGGCTCGCTCGCTCAGTGAGGGTTTCGTCGAGTAGGCGTGCACGTATCAATTCACGTTCAGTCATGCGCTTCTCCTTGCATGTATGGTACTCACGAAAGTGCGTTGCACTTCATGAATAGAATATGCCTATAGAGACATGCAACATGGCATATCATGAAAAACACTACATATGCTGCTGGGAGGGTGCAGGTAAAGATGCTCTGGATCGCGCGCTACAGGGCGCATTATAGAATGTGATGGGAAGGTGAACCCTCACATTCGAGTATATCACTCGGGTCAAGTTGTACGGCCTGTCGTTTGCAGATCTGCTCTTTCTCTTATAACAACAGTACCCTTGATTTTGTTATGGCCTTCAATGAACATATTACGATAATTGCTTTTGTGTATTCAGATGATCCATTTGTGGTATTTTGGGGCAAAGTTCTATGGTATCATATCAATGGTTCTTAGATTGGTATTTTTGTAACCTACGAGGGAATGGACCAATGAAAAACAAACTATGGTTCGCATTGATTATTTTTAGCGTTGTGTTCCCCTTTATCGCGATGGCCTATGAGATGGGGCGCCTGAGCCCATTTGCCAATATTGTCTATGTGGTGATAACGCTCGTCTGGTTTGCCGTCATCTTTTTAGCTCTGCGTGTAAAGGATACTTCCAACGATGAGGTGGATGATGTTGATTCGCAAGGTTCTTCACCAAAGTAGTTAACAACCTAGGGATAGCGTAGAGCTACATGTTAGTGGTGACATGGATCATTAGAAGCACATAATGAGCCTCGAATATACGTTGTGGAAATTGGAATAATGGTATCTTTCATATGTTCCTATCTATGTTGCTTATCAACACGAGTGTCCATGTCTATGGAATAGGTAAAACAAGGCTTTTCAGTTTTATTCACTAGAGACTTTTACATTAGGCTCATTTCAAGCAATGATTTGCCTGAAATCATTGAGATGTTAAATACCCCAGACGTCGCAGTCTTTTTATTTTATACTCCTGCGTGTCTTATATGAAGACTCTTCAGACCCATCATATAAGACACGCAGGAATCTATCAGTGGTCATAAATGGCCTCCAAGCTCTACCATCATTGTGCGAGATAACGAAGGTACGTTTATGGGTATGGCTGGTCTAGATGCTGTTCATGTGGACCCAGGCAATCTTGAGGTAGGCTTCCAATTAGCTGTCTATGCCTGGAGAAAAGGAATCGCAACAGCAACCTGCACATTTCTGACAATTGTAGCCTTTGAAGAACTGCATACACATAAGGTCGTGGCTGATGGTTATTTTCGTCATGTTGGCTCGTTAAAAACACTGGAAAAGTGTGGCTATACATAAGAAGGGCTTCAAAAAGGCTACTATACGCTTGAGGTGGGTTTTGATGATCGTGTCATTTATGAAATGATGACTGAGCAGTTCAATCAAACATATACATAGTTGAATGGCGCCAACCGATCACCCTTGGCAGTAACTAGTGCAGGTGTTGTGCTATAATAGTGTTCCCCGCAATGAATAATGATATTTACGAACCGTGATGTCGTGAGATTGTTCGATGATAAGCAAGGAGGTTTCGTCGTATGGAAGTCACTCAAAAACGTTATAAACGTACTGATGTGTTGTCCGTTTCTGGTCGGCTCGATGCGGCAAGTGCACCGCAGTTCAAACAAACAATAGACGCATTGTTTGACGAGGGGCGGTATCGTCTGGTGTTCGATCTTGCTGAACTTGAGTATGTCTCAAGCCCTGGCTTACGGGTCCTGATTGAGGCTCGGAAACGTGCACGTAACTGGAAAGTGACCGATCTCGAAGGTGGTGATGTTCGCATTGTCAATTTGCCACCGCGTATCAAAGAAGTATTCGATCTCACAGGTTTTACATCACTCTTTGAAATCTACGATGATCTTACTGAGGCTGTAGGAAGTTTCTAGTCCATGGAGACACTCAAAGTCGCTGCAACACTTGATGCACTCACGCCTGTCCGCGACTTTATTGATAGTGCGACAGAACAGGCTGGCTTGGATGAGCATGCCGCCTGGCAGGTCCAACTGGCTGTCGATGAAGCTGCCACCAATGTGATCCAGCATGGCTACAATGGCAGTGAGCCAGGTTTCGTTGAGGTGTCCTGGCAGATTGTCAATGATGAACTGACGATTGTGTTGCGCGACTGGGGCCGTCAGTTCAATCCAGACGACATCCCAACACCGGATATTGAGTCGCCTTTGGAAGAGCGTCAAGCTGGGGGACTTGGGCTCTATCTGATGCAACAACTGATGGATGATGTCCGCTTTGAGTTTGATACTCATCACGGTAATTTGTTGACGATGACCAAACAATTGCAGCGTGTAAAGACTGCAATTGTAGAGTTTCAACTAGATGGTCGTCTTGATGCAGTGAGTACGGAACACGGGCTGGCCAGTGTGCGCGAAGCCATTGCAAGAGGCACCAAGTACGTCTTGCTCGATATGATCAAGGTGACATTCCTCAACAGTAGTGGTTTGCGGGCGCTGCTGCTTCTACGGAAGGAGCTTCTTGCACATGGGGGAGAGTTGCGATTGTGTGGCCTGCAATCACGGGTATACGAGGTATTTAACCTGACCGGTTTCACTCAGGTGTTTACTATCCATCCCACCCGTGAAGACGCTATAGCAGCCTTTGAACAAGGGGTCCTGTGAACCGCGAGCGGTGGCTAATCGTTTATTGTGTAGCGGTTGGTGTACTTGGCTGGTTGTGGCTCCTTACAACCCATATCGGCCAATTCATGTGGCAACCGCTAATCCTCTTTCTTGTTTTGGCCCTACTCGTTGAAAGTGCTGGCTTTCGTCTCCCACCATCTGATCCATACAGCTTGGTCGGAATCGTTGCATTGACGGCTGCTGTGGTGTTAGGTCCTCCTCAGGCCGCCCTGATTGTTTCGCTGTCAGCCCTGATCTTTGGCGTGATCCAGCCGTGGGTGTACCGTCTTCCGCGCAATGTCTATCATCTGGTGGCACGACCTTTTCTCCGTAGTGGTGTGCGGGCTATCGCTATGCTATCAGCGGGGTTGCTTGCACCATTGTTTGTCGGTGTTGTTTCACCACAGGTGGCCTTATTTATCGCGCTGTTGATAACCTACCCGTTGATTATTCAGATTGGGCGGATTGTCCGTGAGTATGTGCAGAATGGCCAATCTGGTGTCGGAGCATGGTGGCGCTCATCCTGGCGTGCCGTGATCAATGCCGAGATTCTACCGCTGCCTATCGCATGGCTTGGTATTGCCGTGTATCAGGATCTGGGCCTGAGTTATTTTCTGTTGGGTTGTGTAGCTCTGCTTGCTTCCAGCCTTGCTGTCCGTCGTGCTGCTTTTAACCTCTATCGCCAGCGCCGCTCCTTGCGCGAACTAGCACGTTTGAATGAAGTGAGCCGTGCCATTATTCGTGTCGAGATGGATGTCACAGCGCTCTGTGACCTGATCTATCACGAGGCAAGCAAAGTCGTTGATACGTCGTCGTTCCATCTAGGATTGTTTACACCAGATAGCGACGAATACACGCTGTTTGTGCGTGTACAGGACCATGCGCGCCAGCCCGCACTCACCCTTGAAGTGCCCCGTGGCGATGGCATCATTGGATGGATGCGCGAAACAGGGCAGGCGCTGCTGGTCGATGATTTTACCGTTGAGATGGATCGCCTCCCGGCACGCCCACGCTACCAGAGTGAGTCCCCGCCACGCTCAGGGGTGTATGTTCCACTGAGTGTTGGCGATGAGGTGATCGGGAGTATCTCGATCCAGAGCTATCATCCGCATACCTTCGATGTCGATGATCTCCGTATGCTCTCGCTGATCGCCGACCAAGCCGCGATAGCCATCTCCAAAGCCCGAGTCTTCGATCAGGCACGTCAACGGGCTGTCCAGCTTCAGGTTATTCGCGAGGTGAGTGAACAGATTACCGCAATTCTTGATCTTGAACAATTATTACCATCAGTGGTACGGCTCATCCGCGAACGTTTTGGCTATCATCCGGTGCATATCTTTACCACTGAGCCAGATCAGCGATTGGTCTTTCGCGCTAGCACCGCCGAGGGGCGTGCGTTGGAATTACTCCGTCAGATGAAGCTGGATGTTGGTGTGGGGGTGATCGGTACGGCAGCGGCGAGCGAACATCCCGTACTTATCAATGATGTGACCGAGGATGAACGTTACATTAGTGATGACCTGAATACACGTGCGGAACTGGCTGTTCCACTGCGTTTTGGAAATACGTGCCTCGGTGTGTTGGATTTGCAAAGTGCTGAGATTAATCGCTTTACAGACAGTGACCTCTTTGTCTTGGAAACTCTTGGCGATCAGATTGCGGTTGCCCTGGAGAGTGCACGTGCATTTACGGCTCAGCGTGAAGAGGCATGGACTCTTAATGCCTTGTTGCAGGTGGCGGAAAACCTGGCTCGTGCCACAACCCTTGACGAATTGTTGCCTACTACCGTTCGTTTGCCAGCACTTTTCTTAGGCTGTGAGCGTTGCTATTGCCTGGTATGGGAAGAAGAGCCTCTGCACTTTATCCCTGTAGCTGCCTATGGATTGAGTCGTCAACAACGTACTGCATTTGTCGGACAGGCCATTGATGACCATGCAGCGCCGTTGCTGGCCGAAGCCCGTCGCACAGGAACCATGATTACGCTTCCGAATGCTGCATCGAGTCGCATGATCTGTGCGCCGATACTCGAGCCTTTTGGTGGTAGTGCGTTGCTGGTATTGCCGCTCGTTGCACGTGGCACCACGCTTGGGCTGCTGGTCGTCGATTATGATACGCCGGATGCCTTGTTTAGCGAACGCACGCAGACTCTGAGCATTGGGATTGCTAATCAAGTGGCCGGGGCGCTGGAGAGTGCGTTGCTTGCTCAGGAAGCAGCAGAGGCCGCCCATCTGGAGGAGGAACTGAGGGTTGCCCGAGATATCCAGACAGCGTTGTTGCCCTCTCAACTTCCGGTGATCGATGGATGGCAGGTGGCAGCAGACTGGCGTTCGGCACGACTGGTCGGTGGCGATTTCTATGATTTTTGGTATCTCCCACGACAACAACCAGGTGCATTGGAGGTGGCGGGTTCTGCCCAACACCCTGTTGATGGCCCTGTCACACGAGAAGCGGTTGCACCATTCCCTCTGTCAACGCTGACGGCTGAACCCTTGCCGATGGGTTTGGTGATCGCTGATGTGAGCGATAAGGGCGTCCCGGCGGCAATGTTTATGTCGCTCTCACGGAGTCTGGTGCGTGCGGCGGCTCTCGATGGCTCACCGCCACATGTAGCGCTGGCCCGTGCCAATCGCTGGATTGTCCGCGACTCGGAATCATCGATGTTTGTGACTATCTTCTATGGGGTGCTGGATCTGCCACAGGGACGGCTGCGCTACACTTGTGCAGGACATAATCCGCCGCTGCTCATCCGCGCCGATGGCGAGACCATCGTGGAGTTGATGACACCAGGTATGGCGCTGGGCGTGCTTGAGGATGCCCACCTCGATGAGACCGAGATTACCGTTGAGGAGGGTGATGTGCTGGTTTGCTACACCGATGGTATCACCGAGGCGATCAATGCGGATGAGGAGCCGTTTGGGGTGCCCCGCCTGATGCAGACGGTCGTGGCCAACCGTGAACGCGGCGCCGACGAGATCGTCCAGGCCATCAATGATAGCTTATTGGCCTTCACCGGAGATCACCGCCCCTTCGACGATGTCACGCTGGTCGTGTTGAAACGAGAAAGAACTTCCGGGAGCTAGACCACGTGTAGTTTCCACGAACGCAGGTAGGTGCGCCACACGTTTTGAGGCGAAATGCGTGATTGTGGTGCGAGATATGGGCTGTTGGGTTTGAGCGAAGGCCCGGGGAGCTTCCGGAAGCTATGAGTCCCCGCTCCACCAATCAAAAACATACTCCCAGGACGTATGCCCATAGTAGCCAAACCACACGGAGTCCGATGGTGTTGAGATTGGCCCAAGTTCGTTGGCGACCTGCACTGGTTCTCCGCCCTCGGCTGGCATCAACCACAGGCTGATGATGTCGTCCTGAGCGAGGCGCACAAACAAGATGTGTTCGCCATCTGCCGACCAGCCTGGTTGCTCGTCCCGGTAGCGCTCGTCGTGCGTGAGTTGCCGTGGGTTTTCGCCGTCGCGATCAATGCGCCAGATACGCCGCTGTGCCAATCCTTCCCTGGCCTCATCACCACCACCAATAGGTCCAATATCTGGCCCGGCTGCGTAGATAATATGTTGAGCGTCAGGCGACCACTGCGGTGATACGGCTGCCGTGTTTTCATCCGTCAGGTAGACCTGGAGGCCGTCGGCAAAGTTCCCTACGGCGATGCGTTTGTTGTGCCATGTCTGGCGATCTCCACCTGCAGCCACCACAAACGAGTGTTCATCTGCTGCGACATCAAAGTACCGTCCAAGCATCCATGGCACTAGTTCGCGTGGCTCACCGCCGTTTTCTGAAATGGTGTAGAGTGGCGTCCCATCCGTACTCAAAGAATTAGAAAAGCTCATACCTTTACGGAAAACGATCTCATCACCATACCAACCAACCAAGCGTATATCATATTCCGCTGGTGAACCTGGCGAAAAAAGCTCTGTTGTATAAAGCCCATCAGCCTCTGCACGCCACAAACTGACTTCCCGTTCAGGAGTATTTGTCTCATCGACCGTGTCGAGTACTTCCATTTCGACATAGGCTATCTCGGTCTGGTCAGGACTCCAGACACCGTGCCGTGGCAATGGTTCTACACCCCATTCGCCTGCAATAACTTTTTGCATAGCGTCGCCATCACGGTAGATCAGCGTATCGGGATCGGACAACCACGTCGCACGGCAATCGCCCAATTCTCGTGGATCATAACCCATACCGTTGACAATCCACAATCGCTCATCCATACAGTAGGTCAGCCATTCCCCTGATGGAGACCATTGCGGACTGTGACTCTGTCCCTCGGTGGTAACCTGAATGGGATTTAGGTCTGGAAGCACTTTGATCCATACAAAGCCATTATGAATATATGCAATTCTACCGAGAGATGTAAAGAGGTATGGCTCAGGAATGCCGAGCACAACAAGGGTATCTGGGTCAAGAGGCTCACCAGGCCCAGGTGTGGTTGTAAAGACTTTTCCTGGTTCAAGAGCATTCAAGTCTTCATTGATGCGTTTCTGATCCTGGTAGTCGATATAGATGCTGTCGATCCCCATCTCTTTGAGGTGCTCCATAGCTTGCTCTTCCGTCCAGCCGATAACCTGGGGCATAACCATGTTGGTGGTTGCTGTTGGCGATGATGTGACGGTTTGCTCAGAGGTCGCTTGCCCTGCTATCAGCACCAGAAAGAGGAGCACTACCGCCCCGATACTGGTAAGCGCGAGGCCATGTTGCCAGTATGGGTGGCGAGGTTTTTGCTCAAGCATGGCATGAACCCTGGTCTGTACGCGTTCAGGAGGTAGGGTGTCGCCAAGACGAAGTGTGTGGAGCACTGCGCTGGTCTGTTTTTCACGCTCCCAGTCCTGCCTGCAAATTGGGCAGTGTGCCATGTGTTCGCGCACCACCTCCTCTTCCGCTGGCGACAGATCGCGACGGCTGGCCAGTAAATGCTCTACGTCATGACAGTTCATCGGCTACCTCCTGTTGATAGTGTTGGCGGAACTGAGTACGGGCGCGATAGAGGCGCATGCGAATTGCCCCCGCTTCGACCCCAACCAGCCCGGCTATTTCAATACAGTTGAGACCGGCGTATTCGTAGAGGATCAGTGCTTCAGCCTCTTTGGCGCCGAGGCGTGCCAGACAGGTCCGCACGCTGTGTGCCGTTGCAATATCGTCCTCTATGGTTGTTGTAAGATCATGGTTGCGAAAGGGCAGCCAGCGCAGGCGGTTGCGTCGTCGCAGCGCATCATAGGCGAGGTTCGTGGCGATGCGGTAGAGCCACGCAGACGGGTTGTTGGGCGGTGCTTGTTTCGCCAATCTGCTCAGGGCGCGGGCGAAGGTGTCCTGTAGCAGATCGGCGGCGCTTTCGGTATCGCCCAACAAACAGACCAGATAGCGAAACAACGGGACACGATACTCCGCGAACCAGTGCGCCACAAGGTGTCGGATATCATCGGCATTAAGGGCGG
>JBCDFA010000099.1:0-21943 GCA_039178835.1 Chloroflexota bacterium | reverse complement strand
TGACCACCCAGAGCAAATAAATCATCCGTAATGCCAATCTGTGCAACACCAAATACATCATGCCAGATCAAAACCAGTTGCTCTTCTAATGGTGTGCTGGGCGCTACATATTGCTGTTCCCAGGCATATATTTGCTCTGGCGCAGGGAGGGCAGCTCGGTCTACTTTCCCATTGGGAGTCATTGGAATATGGGAAAGTACTACAAAAGCGCTTGGAACCATATAATCTGGAATCTGCTCAAGGAGATGTATACGTAGCTGTGCACCAAGTTCCCGTTGCGTAAAATCCCAGACAGGACGGTTCGCATAGACATCCCAATCAGGCGGATCAACAAAATGCTGGCGCTGATGTATCTGTAGTGAGGAACTATCGGCAGTCGATTGAGCAAATACTACATCATAACACTCACTACCGCCAAATTGACTCCATGTTACAAATACCTGATAGCCTAGTTCTTCACCTAACTGCCACAACGCCTCTGGCTCAACGCTGATTAGTTGCCGTCGATCTATCTCCGCACGAATACCATGCGCCGTAGCAGGTCCAGCTGAGTCTACCAGCAATGTACTGCTACATACAGCCTCTATAAGACGTGCACTTGGTATGCCATTGAGTACAAGCCATGAAGCTTGTTTCTCGACAAGCACTGTACGAACACGCTCCAAAGTCCACATCTCTGCTTGCCAATCGTGGGCCACCTCCGGCACCATGACAGGGGTTGGCCCCGACACAGTTAAAGTCACATCATAGCGGAATTGCGTAAGCTCATTATGTGACCACCCACGTTTAACCTCGACCTGAGCATTACTGATAACAGGGAAACGAGCCGACAGATCATAGAAGAATTGTGGTGCAATAACCAGTTCACGTTCCGTTGCGACCATTTGTTGAACACGTTGCC
The DNA here is from genome assembly GCA_039178835.1 of Chloroflexota bacterium. Lineage (GTDB taxonomy): Bacteria > Chloroflexota > Chloroflexia > Chloroflexales > Roseiflexaceae > AL-N1. Next base: position 21,042 of record JBCDFA010000099.1, on the reverse strand, counting down.
ACAGTGCTGTTCGTCCGGTATTCGGAGATGCCTGATACAACTGCACGGCGGACATAAACACATCTAACAGTGGCAAACTACGCACGTCACCAATAAATATCTGCCCCCCCGGAGCAAGCACCTTTAGCGCAGATTCCAGGACATGAAGCAGATAGGTAATGTTTGGAAAGTATTGCACAACCGAATTGAGCACAATCATATCAAACTGCTGATTCACTAGGCCTGAAAAGTCATCAGCAGTTTGTTGATAGAGTTCCACATGATCCCAATTGGGATTCAAATTTTCGTGAATGTACGTCAGCGCACCGGCTGCAAAATCTGTCGCAACATAGCGTTCACATTGCTCTGCGAGACGGAATAACAATAATCCTGAACCGCATCCCAATTCCAAGATCTGCTTCGGACGATGACGCGCGATACGCTCAACTGTTGTGGTTACCCACTCGTGCATCTCCTCAGCAGGGATCGGTGTACGGGTATAACTGCTTTCCCAACCAGTAATATTGAAGGTGGCATCGTCCACAGAAGCCTGAGCCGCCTGATGGTATGTCTCATCGTAGAGCGTCTGCCAGTTCGCAACATGTGCACTGTTCGTGTGACCATTAGTGTCTGCACCATTGTGAAGGGGCGCTGTTTCTGGCACAACATAGGCAGTTAGTCGCTTGTCTCCAGGAATATCTTCACGTGCCAGCAAAATGGAGGTGTGTACCGATGGATGTTCTTCCAGAACAGCTTCAATTTCACCTAATTCAATACGGTATCCACGTACCTTCACCTGCTGATCGATACGCCCCAAAAACTCGATCTGACCATTATGATGGTACCGCACCAAATCTCCTGTGCGATAGAGACGACCACTTGTATCACTAAATGGATTGGGAATAAACCGGGCAGCGGTTAGGCCAGGACGCGCATGATACCCGTGCGCTACCCCCACACCTCCGATGCATAACTCGCCGGGTACGCCGATTGGCACAGGTTGAAGTGTCTGATCAACAATGTACACGCTGGTATTGGCAATCGGTTTGCCAATAGTCATACTGGTTGCTTGTGAGTCAAACGCCAGAGCGGTGGTCCATATCGTACCTTCGGTCGGTCCATACAGATTGAAGAATTGTCGGGCAGTCCCCCATCGTGATGCTAATTCGAGACTGCATGATTCACCTGCGACCAGCAACGTTCGCAAATGTGGCAGGAAGGTGGCAGGCAGCATCGCCAGAGAGGAGGGCGTCAGCGTTGCTGTTGTGATGGCATGCTGCGCGAGGAAATGAGCGAGATCAGGGCCTGGTAACAACGCCATACGTGTTCCTAGATACAAAGTGGACCCTACCCCCAAAGCCATCACCAACTCGAACATCGAGGCATCGAAATTCAGTGACGCGAATTGGAGCACCCGATCAGCCGTAGTGATACCCAGTTCGTGCTGTTGTGCACCGATTACATTCGCCAATCCACAATGAGGCACGAGTACGCCTTTTGGGGTGCCCGTTGAGCCAGATGTATAAATCATGTAGGCCGCCTGCTGAGGATGGATCGGTGCCACACAAGCATCAGGGGACATCGCCTCAATGGCTGTCCAATCTGCATCAAGCATAATCGACTGCTCTGAAGAAGCCCAAGTCGTGTCCAGTGTGGTCTGGGTGATAAATACTGAGGCTTTGGTATCCTGCAATATAAATGACAGCCGGTCTGCCGGATAATCTGGATCAAGCGGAACATAGACACCACCAGCCTTGAGGACCCCTAGAATGATACCGGGCAACTCAAGCGACCGTTCGACACACACAGCAACGCACACATCTGTAGCAACGCCATGCGACATCAGATAGTAAGCAATCTGATTGGATTGACGATCAAGTGCAGCATATGAAAGCGACTGATCAGCAAAGACAACTGCTACCTTGTCAGGGGTATGCTGTGCCTTTTGGGTAAATAATGCTATAAACGTGTCAGCCAATACTAGCTGCTGCGTTTGATTCCATGTGACACAAAGCTGATGTAGTTCAGCAGGAGTCAATAGCGGAAGGTCGTGCACACGACTAGCTGAATCTGCAATCAATCCACTGAGCAACATTCGGTAATGTCCCAGCAGCCGCTCAATGGTAACGTCTTCAAAGATATCTGTCGCATATTCCAAACGGCCGTATACCCCTTGTGGGATCTCATGCAGGTGGAACACCATATCAAACTGAGTTGTCATGGTGTTCATGTTCAAGAACTCAATCGTGACATCAGGAAGTTCCAACGAACTCATCGGAGCATTTTGCAGGATGAAAGAAACCTGAAATAGTGGTTGACGACTCAAATCTCGTTCAGGTTGAAGTTGGGCAACAAGGTGCTCAAACGGAATGTCTTGATGAGCATATGCTCCCAGAGTTACCGTTTGGATACGCTTGAGAAGTTCCCAACCTGAAGGATTTTTATCAAGATGAGTACGTAACACCAACGTATTCACAAAAAAGCCGATCAGGTGTTCCAGTTCAGCATGCGTGCGCCCTGCAATGGGAGCACCCACAACAATATCGTCTTGCCCACTATAACGTGATAGTAAGATTTTCCAGACGGCAAGCAATGTCATAAACAATGATGTTCCAGCCTGTCGGCTGAGCACGTGTGCCTGATCGATAAGTTGTTCTTCAAACAACGTAAATGCATTGGCCCCCCGATAGGTCGGCATTGCTGGTCGCACATAGTCTGTAGGAAGTTGTAAGGTCTCCAAATCAGCAAGTTGCTGCCGCCAGTAGTTCAACTGGCGTTCTAACACCTCTCGCTGAAGCCAGGTGCGCTGCCATACGGCAAAATCGCCATACTGAATAGGCAATGGGGTGAGTGAGGCAGGAATCCCCTGTATGGTGCTGTTATAAAGTAGGGTCAATTCATGAACCAGAATACCAATGGACCAACCATCAGTGACAATATGATGTTGGTTGAGAAGTAAGGCATGTTGCTTGTCACTCAGCCGCAGTAACGTGGCACGCAATACAGGCCCCTGATGGAGATCAAAGGGACGCTGATATTCTATTCGTCCCAAGACATACGTGAGTTCATCACGCTGGTCTTCTGACAGACCTGTAAGATCAATGACCGGTATGGATACTGGCATAGCTGATTGGACGATCTGCCACGGTTGGCCATTATCAACGGTAAATGTGGTACGCAGACTTTCGTGGCGTTGTACTAACATATCCAGGCTTGTTGTAAGTGCTGCGTGGTTCAAAGTACCACGGATGTCTAAACCAACAAAGGTATGGTAGGCAGCAGTACCCAGTTCTAGCTGTGCAATAAACCAGAGGCGTTGCTGGGCAAACGAGAGCGGAAGCGGTTCTGTGCGTGATATCGGTATCAATGGAGGAAGTATGTCAGACGATAACTGTTGTGCATGTTCAATAAGAGGCGCCAAACCAGCAATGGTCGGTTGTTCAAAAAGCACCCGCACCGATAATTCGATATTCCATTTCTGACGAATGCTATTGACAACCTGTGTTGCCAGCAACGAATGACCACCCAGGACAAAGAAGTCATCCATAATACCAACTTGTGGTACACTAAGAATATCCTGCCAAATCTCAGCTAGATCAGTTTCGAGTTCAGTACGAGGCGCTATATATTCAGTAGAGACGCCAATATCTGCTACCCTGGGGGCAGGCAACGCATTCCGGTCCGGCTTACCATTTGGGGTTAAAGGAATGTGCTCCATGGTAACTATGGCAGCAGGTATCATATATTCAGGCAGATGTGCAGAGAGAAATGTGCGTATATTGGCAATGCTTGGAGCATCACTATGACTGTGCGGAACAACATACCCAATCAACCAGGCACCATTGGGGCCATCTTCTCTTAGGGCAACAACTGTCTCCTGTAACGCGGGATGCTGCTGCAGGGCAGCTTCGATCTCACCTAGCTCAATCCGGTAACCACGTAATTTAATCTGATGGTCTGCACGCCCCAAGAATTCGATCTGCCCATCTGTACGATAACGTACAAGATCGCCGGTCCGGTAGAGGCGCGCACCAACCTTACCGCTTAGTGAGTCTGGCACAAAGGCAGCAGCAGTTACGTCAGGCCGTTGCCAATACCCACGTGAGAGGCTGCTCCCACCAACATAAAGCTCGCCAGGAATTCCGATGGATGTTGGTTGACCAATTCGATCTAAGATATACACCTCTACATTATCGACAGGACGTCCAATGGGTGGAAGCGTCATCTGTGAAAAATACCCATTCAATGGTGTCCACGTTGTAACGACGGTATTCTCTGTTGGCCCATAGTTGTTAATCACCTCAAAAGGAGTGGCTGAGTCGGGCCAGTGATGCAATTGATCACCACCAACGAGCATGGAGCGCAAAACCAGATCAGTCGGCCATTTTTGCTGTGATAATGCTGCTTCCGCCAATGGTGTTGGCAGAAACGTAATCGTGCTTTGTTCCGCTGCCAACCAATCAAGTAATGTATCGCTATTGAAACGACTCGTTTCATCTGGGAGCGCAACACGTGCACCAGCCAGCAAATAAGGCCAAACTTCCCAAACCGTTGCGTCAAATCCCAACCCAGCCACGAGTGTCGCACGATCCTGGGCAGATACCTGATACGCACGCTGATGCCAGGCAATGAGATTGAGTAAATTGGCATGACTGACTCCAACACCTTTGGGCGTACCAGTAGACCCTGAGGTGTAGATAACGTAGGCCAACTGTTCTGGTGTAATAGAAGGAGATTGCAATGTTGATGCGCTGGTTCTCTGAAAAAAGAGGTCGTCCAGATAAAGCGGCTTGACATCGAAAGTGAGAGATTCACGGTACAACGACTGTTTCGTCAACAGCACAGGTGCACTAGTATCATGGAGTAGAAACATTAATCGTTCGGTTGGAATATTCGGATCGATAGGAATATAAGCACCGCCTGACTTCACCACACCAAGCATTGCGATGATTAATTCAGGTGAGCGATCCAGATACATGGCTACTGGCACATCGCTACGTACACCCATTGTTTGAAGTATTTGTGCTACGTGGTCAGCACATTGCGATAGTGCCGCATACGAGAGATGTTGCTGTTGGGCATCCACCACGGCAATGGCATGAGGGTTTTGTGCAAGCTGTTGGTCGAATACGGTATGAATACTGCTGATATTGAGCGGTAGCTCTGTCGTATTCCAATCGACGAGCAGTTGTTGCCGCTCCTCTGGCGTCAGTAGTGGGAGTTTGGCCAGAACCGTATATGGATGGGTCGTAAACGCGGTAAGCAGGACTTTAAAATGGCCTAGCAGGCGTTCAATTGTGACACGTTCAAAAAGATTGGTGGCATACTCTAAGGTACCATCGACACTGTCGGTACGCTCAGTGAGACTCATTGTCAGATCAAACTTCGATGTTTTTGTCCCTCCTGTATCGAGCGCAACCAGCGACAACTCTGGCATATTCGTGGTAGCAGGAGGTGCATTCATCAAGACAATCATCACCTGGACTAGCGGATGCCGGCTCAAATCTCGATCTGGCTGCAGTTGTTCAACTAAAAACTCGAAGGGGATGTCTTGGTGAGTGAATGCCTCCATCGTCACCTGTTGTACGCGACGGATGATATCGTGACTTGTAGGGCTTCCGGCAAGATCGGTACGCATAATGAGCGTGTTGACAAAGAATCCTATTAATCGCTCGGTTTCTTTCTGGGTTCGACCAGCAATACCCATCCCAACTGCAATGTCATCTTGTTGACTGTAGCGAGCCAACAGAGCCTGCCACCCAGCCAATAAGGTCATAAAGAGCGTTCCGTTGGTTTGTTGACTCAATGAGCGAAGCTGTTCGGTGAATTCACGATCAAGCTGAAAGTGGATGACATCGCCTTCGAAGGTCTGCACAGGAGGCCGAGGATAGTCAGTTGGCAATTGTAGGACCGACAGATTATCAAGCTGTCTGCGCCAGTAGCGAATATGTGACTGTAGCGCAGAACTCTCTAGCCATTGACGCTGCCAGACTGCATAATCTGCATATTGAATTGGCAGTGGATCAAGGTCAGCAGGCATATCGAATGCTAAATACAACCAGAAAGCAAAGACTTCTACAGCTAACAGACCCTGTGACCAACCATCAGTAACAATATGGTGTTGTGTGAATAATAATGCGTGTGTTTCTGCTTCCAATCTCAGTAGTGTCGCTCGTAACAGTGGACCGGTTTTCAGACAAAATGGACGCTGTACTTCGGTGTGAATGAGATGCTGTGAGACGGATTCCTTTGTTGCCTCATCCAGAGACGATAAATCAATCACTGGTAGCACAAAGTCAATTGTGGGTGAAATAACCTGCACTGGCTGATTATCTCGTACTGCAAATGTCGTACGCAATATCTCATGGCGCTGTATGATAGAGCGAAAACTTTGTTCAAAAAGCGTAACATCTAATGCACCCTGTAGCAACATGGCCATAGGAATATTGTAAACGGCTGTACCTGGTTGAAGTTGCTCAAGAAACCACAATCGTTGTTGAGCAAAAGAGAGTGGAAACTGGTTGGTATCTCGCGGCTGACGCTGAAGTGGTTGCTTTTGGCTTGCATCAGCTTCTTCTTGTTTTCTCATTTTTTTCAGTAACGCTGCCCGTTGTTCAGGTGATAGCTTACTGATCCGATCAGATATGTTACTCATGAAAAATAAGAACCCTGTACAGTCATTCAATAAGGAAACAACAGAAAGGCCACACGTCTATTCAGATGTCTTCTATTCTTGTGTGGCCTTGAAACATGCATGCACCTTTTTCGCTGGGCATCTGTTTCTTAATCTTTGGTTCGGTTTCTCTGACGCTGCTGGCGTCGTTGTTGTGTCCGTTCAGCACGTATGCTCGCACGAGCACGACTTTTCTCCAACGATTGCTGATGATCTTCCGCCTGCGTTATTGCTGTCGCCAGCGCTGCAATCGTGGGATACCGGAACAGATCGACCAGCAGCAGTTCTGGTGCAATCTGCTCACGTATGCGCCGATGGACCTGGGTTAGCAAGAGTGAATGGCCACCCAGTTCAAAGAAGTTGTCGTCAACCCCAACTTGCTCCATCCCCAATACGTCCTGCCAAATCTCGGCCAGTTGCTGCTCGATAGTAGTACGCGGAGCCTCGTAGGCCGCTGTCGCACGTGACCGATCCACTATCGGTGCTGGTAATGCAGCTCGATCTAACTTACCATTCGGTGTGAGTGGGAGGCGTTCCAGCGGTATCAATACCCCTGGCACCATATAATGCGGAACCTGTGTCTGAACATACTCACGAAGAGTACCTATATCTACCGTACTGTCAGCAGAGGGAACTACATAGCCAACTAGCAGTGGCTCGTCGCTTCGATCATGTCTTACCATGACCGCTGCATCCTGGATATCGGGATGTTCACGCAGTACTGCTTCAATCTCTCCTAATTCAATACGGAAACCACGCAACTTAATCTGATGGTCTATTCGACCCATGTATTCGATAGCCCCATCAACTCGATAGCGTGCCAGATCTCCCGTACGATACAGCCGACCGCCCACTTCTACACTCAACGAGTCGGGAATAAAACGTTCTGCGGTCAACCCAGGGCGATGATAGTAGCCCCGAGCAAGCTGCACCCCACCAATCAGAAGCTCTCCGGGCACTCCGACTGGCACCTGTTCACCCGACAAACCAAGGATATGCATTTGTGTATTGGCAATTGGGTACCCAATTGGTACGCTAGCTCGATTCGATTGCGGCAGACATTGCCAAGCAGTCACATCAACCGCAGCCTCAGTTGGGCCATAGAGATTGTGCAAGCGCGTTTGGGTATATGCAAAGAAACGCTCCTGTAAGCTGGGCGGAAGTGCCTCACCACTACAAACCACATCACGAGCAGTATCTAATTTTCCAGGATTCACATTTTCAAGAAACGCCTGTAGCATTGAAGGAACAAAATGTAAGACCGTTACACACTCTCGCTCGATTAGATCTCCCAGATAGATCGGGTCTTGATGCCCGCCAGGCGCTGCAACGACCAGTGATGCTCCTGTTATAAGCGGCCAGAACAACTCCCAGACCGATACATCAAAGCTGTAAGGCGTCTTCTGAACTACCCGATCCATTGCTTCCAGTGTGTAGGTGTCTTGCATCCACAGAAGCCGATTGATAATAGCTTGATGGGTGTTCATAGCTCCTTTAGGCCGTCCTGTTGAGCCCGATGTGTAAATAATATAGGCTAAATGATCTGGGTGTAATTTCGTAGAAGTAGGATGAGATGATGCTTGTTGTATACTACTCCAATCAGTATCAAGACGGATAATGTGTGTATTGGTAGCTGAAGGAATCTGAATTCGTTCCTGAAGTGCGGCCTGCGTGAGAATAAGCGAAGCCTCAGCATCCGACAACAAGAACGCTAAACGATCTGCAGGATAATCTGGGTCTAACGGAATATAGGTTCCCCCGGCATAGAGCACACCAACCAAACCAATCAGGAGATCAAGCGAGCGCTCCACACACACAGCTACTGGCACATCAGGACCAACACCGTGTTGTTGCAAGTAAGCCGCCAGGCAGGATGCCCGCTGATGTAACGCACCGAAAGACATGACCCCATCTTCACTGCGTAACGCAATCCGATCAGGAGTGTGTTCTGCTTGTGCAGTCAAGAGATTACTCAGAGTTGTGTGTTGTGGATAGACCTGTGTTGTCTCATTCCATTGTGTCAACTGAGTCTGTTCAGCATCAGTAAGCAGTGATACATCTGCAAGACAGCGCAACGGATTGTCGACAAAACCACGCAGCAACATCTGGTAGTGCTGGAGTAATCGTTCCATTGTTGCTGTTTCAAACAGATCGACCGCATATTCAAGACGCCCAAAAAGTCCTTCCGTCGCTTCCTGAAGATGCAGCGCCATGTCGAACTGTGCTATCTGGAGGTGGCTTGGTTCCATTGCAATCGTAAGATCAGATAACTGCAAGGTTCCCTGTGGCATATTCTGAAGCGCAAACGACACCTGGAATAAGGGCTGTCGACTTAGATCACGTTGTGGTTGCAATTCAGCCACCAGATACTCGAACGGCACATCCTGATGGGCATATGCATCAAGCGTGACAGTCTGTACCCGAGCGAGTGTTTCCCAAATGGTGGGGTTCTCCGCAAGATTCGTGCGTAATACCAACGTATTCACAAAGAATCCAATCAATGACTCTAGTTCGGTCTGAGTGCGGCCAGCGATAGGTGAACCGACGACAATATCATCCTGACCACTGTACCGCGCCAAGAGAGCTTGCCATCCAGCCAGCATGGTCATAAAGAGGGTCGTACCTGTTTGTTGGCTTAATGCCTGAAGCTGGCTGAGCAGCGTTGTATCTACTATAAAGAAGGTGTTCATTCCACGATACGTAGGCATCGGCGGTCGCGGATAATCGGTCGGCAGATGGAGCGTGGTCAGTTGTGCCAATTGTGATCGCCAGTAGTCGAGTTGCTGCGCTAATACAGCACCCTCCAGCCAGGTACGCTGCCAAATAGCATAGTCAGGATATTGGATGGGAAGCTCAGACAAAGCTCGTGCAGTTCCTTCCACATTGTGTCGATACAGAGAAGTCAACTCACTTACCAACACACCAAGTGACCAGCCATCCGTAATGATATGATGCTGATTGACTAACAGCACATGCTCACGTGCATGCAGCCGTAACAGACAAGCGCGAATGAGCGGGCCTTCGACCAAGTCGAATGGCCGATATGTCTCACGAAGAGCAAGTTCCTGAACAATGGCTTCTTGCGCATCTTTAGCGTGCGCTGATAGATCGATACAAGGGATCTGCATCACCATATGTGCGTGAACAATCTGCATCGGTTGATCATCAACTACCGTAAAGGTCGTGCGTAAGCTTTCGTGTCGGGCAACGATTGTTTGAAGACTATCAGACAAGGCGCTGACCACGAGTGGCCCGTGAAGGCGCAAACCGGCATAGACGTGATAGGCGCCCGTTCCCGGATGCAACTGTTCGATAAACCAGAGCCGTTGTTGAGCAAATGACAGCGGAATCGCCTGATCCCGTGGCATCGGCTGTAATGATGGAAGTGTCACCAGTTCTGTGGTTCGTTGCGCGGTCGTGACGACTGGTGCAAGCTGGGCGATAGTGGGCGACTCAAATAGCGTACGCACCGGCAGATCAATCGTGTACTGTGTGCGGATACGGCTGATAACCTGCGTTGCCAACAACGAATGACCACCCAGTTCGAAGAAGTTGTCCGTAATACCAATCTGCTCAATGCCTAACACCGACTGCCAGATCGTTACCAGACCTTTTTCTACATCTGTCCGTGGTGCCACAAGCTCACCAGTACGTAGCATTCCCTGATTTGGCTCTGGTAACGCTGCACGGTCCAGTTTGCCATTCGGTGTCAGAGGCAGACGTGCCAACACCATCACCGATGCCGGAACCATATACTCTGGCAATTGTGTTGTGACATACTCCTGCAACATAGGTGCAAGGGTCCGCTGCGTACTATCCCAGATCGGCTGATTGGCATATTCTTCACACGACAACTTTGCTGTCCATCCAGCCTGAGGAGACGGTACTACAGCATCAGTAGTAGATAAGTGGAAGAGCACATCGCAACAACCAATATCATCAGGAGACCAACTCACGGACACACCATAACCACACGCTTCACCAAGTTGCCAGAAGGTTTCTGGTTCGATTCCCGATACATTGGACAGTACCTCTCGTAGCCCTTCTACAGTAGTGGGTCCTGCGGAGTCGGCCAGTTGAGCTACGCCCTGCACGGCTGCCTGAACACGCTGGTTTGGAACCTTCGTGAGATAGAGCCATTCAGGTTGCTCCTGCGTAATTACCTCCTGAACTCGATCAAGGGTCCATCCTGCCGCAAGCCAGTCTTGTGGCTCAACAGGAACAGGCTCTCTAGGTGTTCCTGCGACGGTGAGCGTGACATCATAGCGGAACTGGCTCAACTCGTTATGGGCCCATCCACGCTTCACGTCGATCTCTACATTGCTGATTTGCGGGAAGCGTTTGGCCAAGGCCACAAAGAAAAGGGGATCAAGGAGCAACTCACGTTCCTGAGTCAATAACTGCTGTATTTGCTGCCACAACTGATTCCGTCCCGTGTGTGGGTGGGCCTGATAACACGCAATAGCAGCGGCAAATGCATCCAACAGTGCAAGGTTCCGCACGTCACCGACAAAAAGACGCCCTCCTGGTGCGATCAGTCGTAGCGAACCCTCCAAAACACGCAGCAGATAATCGGCACTGGGGAAGTACTGTACGATAGAGTTGAGCACAATCACGTCGAATTGCTGGTCACCGAATGCGGTAAAATCATCAGCACGTTGTTGCTGTAAGGTGACGTGCTCCAACGCTGGATCAAGATGCTGTCGTACATAATCAAGGGCCGCTGCGGAGAAATCGGACCCGACATACTGAGCACATTGGCCCGCCAGACGGAAGAGTAATAGCCCGGTTCCACACCCAATCTCCAGAATACGCTGTGGCTTTCCAGCAGCAATTCGCGCAACAGTGGTGTCGACCCATGTTGCCATCTCCTCTGCCGGAATCGGTCCATTCGTATAACTGCTATTCCACCCGATAATGTTGAATGTGGGATCATCGCTGGCCACTGGTGCAACTTCATCGTATGTTTCTTCATACAACGTTTGCCACTGGTCAATATGGTCACCGACTAAATCACCATATGTCGTACCATTGTTATTCCTCACGCCAGGGACCACATATGCAGTCAAATGTTTGTCACCTGCGCTATCTCCACGGAGTAAGACCACACCTGTCTGGACGAGTGGGTGTTGTTGAAGTACTGCTTCGATCTCACCAAGCTCGATGCGGAAGCCACGCAACTTAATCTGATGATCAGCACGGCCCAGAAATTCGATGGCCCCATCTGGCAGATAACGTACACGGTCGCCGGTACGGTACATACGGGTGCCCACAACAGTACCAAAAGGATTGGGGAGAAAACGTTCAGCGGTGAGCGCAGGTCGATCCAGGTAGCCACGGGCTAAACCGTCACCTCCGGTATACAACTCGCCCGGTACCCCGATCGGAACTGGCTGAATATCACGATCTACCACATAAACCTGGGTTTGATTAATGGGATATCCAATTGGGACCGAACCCTCCAGTACCCTCTCGCCAGGTACCCGATAACAGCAGGTAAATGTTGTATTTTCCGTCGGACCGTATCCATTGATAACCTGTCCGCCTACGGCATGAAGTTGCTGTACGTGTGGTACCGATAAGGCATCACCACCAGCCAAAACCTGTCCTACACTGGCAAGCTCATTGACATGCTGTTCGACCATCAGATGGAAGAGCCCAGCCGTCAACCACAATACCTGCACGTGATGCTGCACCAGCAGATTGGCAATATCAATCAAACTTCGTTGTCCTGACGGAGCCAACACTAATCGTGCTCCACGCACCAGGGGAGCCCAAATTTCCAGAGTAGCTGCATCGAAGGCGGTCGGGGCCAGTTGCAGAAAGACATCATCAGATGAGGCAGTCATATAGTTTGGTGCAAACACCAACCGTGTTACCGCACGATGTGGCACACTCACGCCCTTTGGCGTTCCTGTCGAACCAGACGTGTACATGACATAGGCAAGTTGATCATGGCTGAGAAGCGGTGGTAGCTGAACAGAATTATCATGGGCGACTTCCCTGTCGGAAGCCATACAATGAACCACACATGATGTCTCTGGAAGCTGTTTACGCAAATGTTCCTGAGTCAGCACTACCGCGACCTGGGCATCCTGTACGAGAAACGCTAGTCGTTCCACTGGGTAATCTGGATCAAGTGGGACATACACACCACCTGCCATCAATACAGCCAACGTTGCAACAACCATATCAATTGAGCGATCCATGAACAGCCCAACACGCACTTCATTGCCAACCCCGAGGCGGTAGAGCTGTTGTGCGTGGTACGTTGCCTGCTGCATCAGCATCGCATAGGAAAGTTGCGCTTCTCCTGAAATCAAAGCAATCCGATCTGGAGAACGGGTAGCTTGCTCCCAAACCAGTGTATGGATACCAACAGCAGGAGCAACGGTCAGAGATGTACGGTTCCAGTCGACAAGTAGCTGTTGTCGTTCCATACTTGATATGAGCGGTAAAGCCGTAGTGGGGAGATTGGTCTGAGTCACGAGACCAGTCAGCAAGGTGCGATAATGCTCCCACAACCGCTCGATGGTGGCGGCCTCATACAGGTCCGTCGCATACTCCAACCGACCCATCAGTCCCAGCGGTGTCTCCGTCAAGTCGAGTGTCAGGTCGAACTTCGCCGTCTGGTTCTCGATAGCCATAGGCAGGATTTGCACACTAGATACCTCCGCAGTCGGACGCGGGGTATTCTGCAACACAATGAGCACCTGGAACAACGACTGGCGACTGAGATCACGCTCAGGTTGTACCTGAGCAACCACCTCTTCAAACGGCACATCCTGATGGGCATACGCATTTAACGTGACCGTCCGCACCCGTTCCAGCACCGTCCACCCTGTCGGCTGACTACCCACGTCTGTGCGCAGAACCAGCGTATTGACAAAGAAGCCAATCAAAGCGTCCGTCTCGACATGGGTGCGTCCAGCAATACCCATCCCGACGACGATATCGTCCTGACCACTGTAGCGTGCTAACAATAACTGCCAGGCGGCTAGCACCACCATAAACAGTGTCCCGTTCATTTGTTGGGCCACCCCCCGAACCTGGTTAGCGATATCAGGGTCAAGCAAGACGCGCAGGTCGGCCCCACGATAGCTGGGAATGGCCGGACGCGGATGGTCCGTAGGCAACTGCAACGTGGGCAGGTCGGCGAGTTGGCGTCGCCAGTAGGCTACCTGGCTCTCCAGTACTGGACCACTTAACCATTGACGCTGCCACACCGCATAGTCGGCATACTGAATGGGTAGCGGTGCAAGCGTCGGAGAAGTCTGCTGGACATGGCTCGCGTAGAAGGCTGCCAGATCACTGAGCAAAATACTTTGTGACCAGCCATCGCCAATAATATGATGCAAAATAAAAACCAGTACCGTTTCATCTGGGCTCACCTGCCAAAGTGCGGCACGGAACAGAGGGCCATGGGCCATATCAAACGGTTGCTCGGCAAAGATTTGTACCTGTGTACGTGCTGTTGCTTCGCGTTCTTCATCTGTGAGCATTCGCAAGTCGATACATGGAATAGGCATAGGCCCTGGTGGCGTGATGCGCTGAACTGGCTGACCATTGACTTCAGGAAAGGCCGTTCGCAGACTTTCATGCCGTGCCACTACATCTCGGAGACTGGCCACAAGCACCCCTAGATTGATTGCACCACGTAGCCGCAGAATATTGGGCATATGATAGGCAATGCTTAGTGGTTCGAGGTACTGGACAAACCAGAGGCGTTGTTGCGCGAAGGAGACCGGCAAATCGGCGCCGGTACGTGGCTGTGCGACCAATGGGGGCGCTACGCGGGTGGTGTGCGCACGCTGCGCGGCCACCACCTGTTGGGCAAACTCCCATAGGATAGGCGTCTCGAACAGTGCTCGGACTGGTAATTCCACGCCAAACACATCACGAATCTGAGCGATCACCCGCGTGGCCAACAAGGAATGCCCACCTAAGTCGAAGAAATCGTCGTGAATGCCCACCTGTGTCTGGTTCAACAAACGAGCCCAGATAGTTGCCACTACATCCTCGGTTGGCGTGCGAGGGGCAACAAATGGAGCATGAACTCCTCGAAGGCTACCGCTGGGTATTGGGAGGGCTTGCCGATCCAATTTGCCATTGGGCGTGAGGGGCAGACGTTGCAGCGGGATCAGCGCACTTGGCACCATATACTCGGGCAGTCGAGTGCTCAGATATTGCCGCAAGTGTGGTAACCGGGCAATCTGGGCCGCTTCCCACGCCGGATGGTTCGCATAGCTGCTCCAATCCGTCCGCGCAGTTAAGCGTATCTTTGTGCGCAGTAATGGGAGAGGCACCTGTTCGGTAGGGCCGAATAAGACCGTATACGTACCATCATTGTTTGTCTCATCCCAGCTCACCAGTACCTGATACCCCAATTCCTCACCAAGTTGCCAGAAGGTTTCTGGTTCGATACCACTGGTGCGTCCCAGCACCTCACGCACCCCAGCAGCCGTCGCGGGACCTGTCGGGTCAGCAAGCAAGCGTACTGCAGTGGTAGGTTCTACCAGCCGAGCACTGGTCACCCCACGCAGCGCCAACCAGATTGGTTGTTCCTGTGCAAGCGTTCGTTGTACGCGTTCCAATGTCCAGTTGTCTGTCTGCCAATCTACCAAGGGTATTGGCAACTCAGGAGCGGGAGCACCATCAACCCACAACGTAACATCGTAGCGGAACTGGCTCAACTCGTTGTGGGCCCAGCCACGTTTGATTTCAACCTGCACACCGCTGATCTGGGGGAATTGCATCGGGAGTTGATAGAACAGGTTTGGATCAAGGACCAGCTCTTCTTCTAGTGCCAGCTGTTGCTGCATGCGCTGTCGAATCTGTGCGCGTGGTAGTCCAGCAGGTGCCTGTGCGAGTTGGACAGCAGCGGCAAAAGACTCCAACAAGGTCAGGTTTCGTAAATCGCCAAGAAAGACACGTCCACCGGGGGCAACCAGCGGTATGGCGGCAGCCAATACATCAATAAGATAGTTGACACTTGGGAAATACTGAATGACAGAGTTGATAATCACCATATCGAATGTACCGTCGATGATACTGGAAACTGCATCTGCGCGGTTCTGATGCAATTCGACATGGGACCAGTTTGGATCAAGATGCTGACGAATATAGTCAAGCGCAGTGGCCGAGAAATCGACCCCCACATACTGTTGGCAGTGTGGAGCCAGACGAAATAAGAGCAAGCCTGTACCACATCCAATTTCAAGGATGCGCTGGGGGTTGTCGGCCTGTATCCGAGCAACGGTGGTGTTTACCCACTCACGCATCTCTTCCGCTGGAATAGGCTGATTGGTATAGCTACTATTCCAGCCAATGATATTAAACGTCGGATCATCGCTGGCTGCTGGGGCAACATCATGATAGGTTTCTTCATAAAAGGTTTGCCAGTATGCCACATGGTCCGTATTCTGATGTCCGTTGGTACCAGCCTCGGTGCGGGTATCTGATGTGGGAACGATATAAGCCGTAAGCTGTTTATCACCAGGGATGTCTTCTCGAGTCAAGACCACCGTCGTCTGTACCATCTCGTGGTCTTGCAGGGCAGCTTCAATTTCACCCAACTCGATACGGAAGCCACGTACCTTGACCTGCTGATCGACACGTCCGAGATACTCTAATTCACCTGAAGCCAGGTAGCGTGCAGAATCACCAGTTCGATACAATCGTGTCCCGGCCTGTTTACTGAACGCATCAGGGACAAATCGCTCCGCTGTCAGACTGGGCCGATGCAGGTAGCCTCGTGCGAGACCAGCACCACCAACATACAGTTCACCTGGTATGCCTACTGGCATTAAGTTCTTAAGTTCGTCCAGGACATACGTTTGTAAGTCGGGAATGGCCGTACCGATCACACTCCGCGCTGCTACGGTACAATCAGCCTGTGTAATAGGTCGATAGGTCACGTGAACGGTTGTTTCGGTGATGCCGTACATGTTGATAAGCTGGGGCATCGAGTCGCTATAGCGATTCAACCATGGCTGTAGGTTGTGAGGGTCGAGCGCTTCACCGCCAAAGATGATGGATCGTAGTGCAAGCGTCTGATCAGGAATAGCATCTGTTGCATGCATAAATTCCCGAAAGGCTGATGGTGTTTGATTGAGAATGGTAATCTGTTGTTGGGCAACTAACTGTGCAAACGCCGTTGGATCACGACTGTCCTCATATGGCACAATAACTAGTCGACCACCATACAGAAGTGCTCCCCAGATTTCCCAAACTGAGAAATCGAAGGCATACGAGTGGAACATGGTCCACGTATCAGTGGCGGTGAAATGGAACCAGTGGTCTGTTGCTGCCAACAACCGACTCACCTGTGTGTGTTCAATCAAAACACCTTTTGGTGTGCCTGTTGAGCCTGATGTGTAAATGACATAGGCCAGATTATCGGGTGTACAACCATTTGAAGGAGGTATCGTCGGCTGTAATTGCAATATAGTAGCAGATGTATCAAGACAGACAATCTGTGCATCAGTTGCCGGGAGCTGAGCGCGCAACGCCTCCGTTGTCAGAACAGCAGGGACTTTGGCATCACGAATCATCAGTGCCAACCGACCCATTGGATGCGAACGATCCATGGGGAGATAGGCACCACCGGCTTTCAACACACCAAGAATGGCAGTAATCATCTCGATGGAGCGATCAAACCACAACGCAACACAGATATCAGGGCCAACATCCAGCGTCTGTAAATAATGAGCAAGTTGATTTGATCTAGTATCCAGTTCTTGGTACGAAAGCGATTGACCACCAAAAACGACCGCTACGGCATCAGGGCGCTGAGCTACCTGCGTGGCAAACCATTCGTGGATCGTTGTCGGCGGAACCATTGCAGGAGCAACTGGTTGCCAGTCAACCAGCAACTGACTCTGTTCAGCCTCAGTGAGCAATGGTAAATCTAGAACTGACGCAGTAGGTTGCGTCAATAATCCGTTCAGAATACGTTCATAGTGCTGTACCAATCGCTCCATCGTAGCTTTCTCGAAGAGATCGGCCGCATATTCCAATCGTCCAACATATCCTTCAGGTGACTCATACAACTGTAGTACTAACTCCAACAGAGCTGTTTTGGCGCCCATCGACGCATAGCCAACCGTCACATCTGGCAGATCCAACGTCCCCATCGGGGCATTTTGAAGCGCGATTGAAACTTGAAACATCGGTTGTCGCATCACATCACGATCTGGCTGGATCTGCGCTACCAGATGTTCAAACGGGACATCCTGATGGGCATAGGCACCCAATGCAACCTCACGGACGCGTTCAAGGAATTCCCAACCCGTTGGCTGTGCAGTGATATCAGTTCGTAGGACCAGGGTATTCACAAAAAAACCAAGCAACCCTTCCAGTTCTTCCCGTGTGCGATTGGCAATGGGGGCGCCAACCACAATATCGGTTTGGCCACTGTATCGCGCTAATACCGCCTGCCAGCCAGCCAGTAGCACCATAAAGGGAGTCGCATTAATCTGTTGTCCCATTGCGTGCAGATCATCGCGTAGAGGGGTAGGAATTGAGAAATAGGTCTCATCTCCCTCGTGGAGATGGACTGCAGGACGTGGAAAGTCAAGTGGTAATTCCAGGGTCGGGAGATCAGCTAACTGGGTGCGCCAGTAGTCAACCTGGTTCTCGAGGACATTCCCCTGTAGCCAAGTGCGTTGCCAGATAGCATAGTCAGCATATTGTATAGGTAGGAGTGGTAACTGTACTGACTCTCCTCGTACCAAACTACCGTAGATAGCAGTCAACTCGTGGACCAGAATTCCCAGAGACCAGTTATCTGTGATCAGGTGATGCTGATTGAGCAACAGAAGATGATATTCTGGCTGGAGGCGTACCAGCACTGTGCGGAGTAAGGGCGCCTGTCGTAAATCAAAGGGACGTTGCATCTCCATAGTCCCAAGTTCCTGTGCTACCAGCAACTGTTGTGTCTCTGGCAGACCGCCCAAGTCAACAACCGGTATCGTTGCTTGAACATCTTCCGTGATTACCTGTTGTGGCTCATCTGCCTGAACCACTAACGCAGTTCGCAGGCTTTCGTGGCGGTCAAATAACTGCTGGAAACTGGCTTCAAGTTGAGCTACGCGTAATCGCCCCTGAAGCTGCAAACCGATAAAAGTATGATAAGCAGATGTGCCTGGCTGCAGCTGTTCAATAAACCATAGTCGCTGCTGGGCATAAGAAAGCGGGATCGGTCCAGTACGTGGCATGGGCACCAGCGGCACTTGGCTCGACGGGTCGTTGGCGTCTTGCTGTGTCTGAGCCACCACAGTCGCAAGTTCAGCAATAGTCGGATGATCGAAGAGCATACGTACCGGCAGATCGATCTGGAAGGTGGCTCGTAGCCGACTGATAACCTGTGTAGCAAGTAGCGAATGACCACCCACCATGAAGAAATCATCGTGAATACCGAGCCGTTCTTGTTCAAGTACTGTAGCCCAGATTGCTGCAATCTGATTTTCCAACGGTGTAAGTGGAGCAACATAGCCTTTTTCTGAAGTGACTCCCAAATTAGGATTTGGTAACGCCGCACGATCAAGTTTCCCATTTGGCGTCAGTGGAATAGCCGAGATAGGTACAAACGCCGCAGGGATCATATAATCAGGTAGGCTTGTTCGCAGAAATGTACGTAATTCTGACTCATTTGGCAGGGAGATATCATTGGCTGGGACCAGATAGGCCGCCAGCTGCTTCCCAGTGGAGGTATCGTGAACCAGCACCACTGCCTCAGAAATGGCTGGATGCCGCTGAATGGCCGCCGTAATCTCGCCCAGTTCGATCCGAAATCCGCGCAGTTTGACCTGCTGATCCAGTCGATCAAGATATTCGACGACACCTGTGGGACGCCAGCGAGTACGATCACCAGTGCGATAGAGACGGGTACCAGGATATACATCGAGTGGATTGGGCAGAAAACGCTCTGCCGTAAGCCCCGGTCGTTGGAAATAGCCACGAGCCAGGCCGGCGCCACCAATGTGAAGTTCTCCTGCAACCCCGGTTGGCACAGGTTTCATGGTTTGATCAAGAACATAGATTTGCTCATGGGCGAGAGGGCTTCCGATAGGCACTGTTAGAGCATTCTCAGGTACCGATGTTATTGGGTACCATGTTGCATATGTGGTTGTTTCCGTGGGACCATACACATGTAAGAGGCGTTCTGGCGAATGGCCTTCCAGTACGTCACGAATACGCCCAGGGTCACATGCTTCACCACCAAACAAGACCTGTCGCATAGAAGCAAAGCAGGCTGGTACCGCGTGGGATAATGTATTGAAAAGGGCAGTGGTAATAAAAAGAGTGGTTGCTTGTGTGCGTTGAATATGCTCGGCAAACAACTCAGGCGATACAAGTTCATCGCGGGACATGAGTGTCAACCTGGCACCGTTGAGCAATGCCCCCCATATCTCAAATGTCACTGCATCGAACGCACTATTCGATGCTTGAACAACCACATCGTCAGAAGCAAAAGAAATGTAATTGGTTTCCTGTACAAGCCGGACAATAGAACGATGTGTAACAACAACGCCTTTGGGTTGTCCGGTCGACCCCGAAGTATAGATAGCGTATGCAACATTCTCTGGAGTCGTGGTTGAAACTACGTTTGTACGCGGCTGGTTAGTGATTTCCAGATTGTCATCAAGGAGTAAAGAGACACCTTCAAACTGTGGTAACTGTGTTGCCAGCGCTCTTTGAGAAAGCAAAATAGGTGCCTGTGTATCCTTCATCATGAAGGCTAATCGCTCAGCTGGATAAGTTGGATCGAGCGGGAGATATGCCCCGCCGGCCTTGAGCACAGCAAGAAAACTGACGATAAGATCGACAGAACGCTCCAAACACACAGCGACAAATGTTTCAGGTCCCACCCCACGGTCTTGCAAGACATGACCAAGTTGATTGGTCCGTTCATTGAGTTCAGCGTATGTGAGACACTCGTTACCAAAATGGATCGCGATGGCATCGGGAGTCTGAGTTACCTGTCGTTCAAACAGAATCGGTATGATATCCTGCACAAGTGCCGAAGGCTTAGTAACATTCCAATCATACACAATGGTTTGATGTTCTATTTCGGTTAATAACGGTAAGTCTGCCAATCGACAGTCTGTGTTCGCTACAAATCCGCGTAACAGCTGGTGGAAATGCCCCCAGAAGCGCTGAATGGTCGTCGGTTCAAAAAGATCTTTGGCAAACTCAAGTGCACCATACAAACCAATAGGTGAGTCAGTGACACTCAACACCATATCAAATTTTGATGTGATGGAGTCCTCAGATACCGTATCAATTTCTGCAGCAACTGCTCCTGTTTGTACCTTTGGTGTGTTTTGTAAAACAAGCACAATCTGTACAAGTGGATGTCGACTCAGATCACGCTCAGGCTGGAGATG
>JBCDFA010000098.1:0-21974 GCA_039178835.1 Chloroflexota bacterium | reverse complement strand
TGGTTGATGATAGAAGTTTACAAAAACACTAGCTACAATCTTTTATACGCTACACGTATTGTTAAGTGTTATATTCAAAACATACTGACAGTAGAGTTGACATTGAGCTAAGTTTGGTGTATCATCCACCTAATGAAAATTCGTTAGATAAAGACCGCTTATGATATCAGAACAGATTAATGAGTCACGTGAGCGTGTGCTTGATGCTGCAGAGGTCCTCTTTATGGAAGGGGGCTATGCAGCAATTAAAATCAAACATATTGCACACCATCTCAAGATGAAGGAGTCATCACTCTACTATCACTTTCCAAAAGGCAAGCAGCAACTCTATGTTGCCGTGATGCGGCGCAACTTACAGCGACATAAGATTGGTATTGAGCAAGCTATTCGTGAGGCAGGGGATGATTGGGTTGAACAGTTGCGTGCGGTTGCCTACTGGCTTATCTCACAGCCACCTATTGATGTCATGCGAATGAACAAAGCTGATCTTCCTGCCATTGAGCCGGATGTTGCTGAAGAAATAACAGAATACGCTTATCAAGCCTTGAATCTGCAAATCCGGGAGATTTTAGATCGTGGCGCAGCAAGTGGTGAAGCAGTCGTCCCAGACAATGAGCTACTGGCCGGAGTGTTTATCAGTATGATTAGCACACTCGATATTATCAAAACAGAGTGGAACGAAAAGACTAAGCACGAAATGGCAGATGTACTGATCCAAACCTGGATCAATGGGTTGCATCGACGCTAAATTTTTTTACCGATCTTACCTAAAAAAAATTCGTTAGATAGACTACTTGTGTATGAAATCATGGAGGAAATGATGCAAAACACATCTCACAGATCTGACCTTATCATATTGTCTCCGAAGAAGTGGCGTTGGTATCACGGCGTGCTTTTCTACGTGGGAGTCCAAGTAGCCTCACTTACCCTTGGAAAAGCTGTTCAGTCGGCCTCAGTGAGTGGCAACCCGAAATTGGGGGAGTCGTTTACAGGAAATGCGGATAACGATGCCTTCTACAACAGTCTTAAGCAGCCGACATTTGCACCACCAGATTGGGTCTTTCCACCAGTGTGGATTGTGAACAATGCTTTGTGTGTCTGGGGGTTGTTACGTGTGCTCAATATGCCTACCCAAAAACCAGGTCGCACACCATTTGTGATATCCCAGTCTTTGGTTTGGTTGTGTTTCACGACTTTTAATGCAAGTTACTTCGGTCTCCGCTCACCTATTAATGGTGCAGTCAATACGAACATCGGTCTTATATGTACGATCATAAGTGTGTACGTTGCGTTGTTCCAGTTGCAGGATACTCCTGCGACTCTTTCTCAATCGACTATTTTGCCGTGGTTATTGCTGGCCTCGCCGACAGCAACAGCAGTAGCCATATGGAACAAAGATGAATATTACAACGTGGAGCCGTTGATGGATCCACCCTCTAAGTGGGTGAAATGATAGAGATTGTATACCATGAAACTTATAAGTAGACGGCTCTTTTTACATAACGCTCTCATTTGGAGTGCTAGCGGTTTCTTTTCTCAATGTATGTTAAACATGAATACAGGAGCACCAACCATGAATACTCAGAATACTCAATATGTTCAAACTTCTCTTTTGAAATTGGCTTACGAGGTACATGGACCAACTGATGGTGCACCAGTCATATTACTCCATGGTTTTCCCGATGATGTGCGTGCGTGGGATCAGGTTATTGCGGGAATTACCTTACAGGGATATCGAACCTATACGCCTTATCTGCGTGGTTATGGTCCTACCACATTTCTGTCCGAGGATACAATCCGCAGCGGTCAAAACGGGGCGATTGCTCAAGACATCATTGAGTTTGCCGATGCCCTCTCAGTGGATCAGTTTATCCTGGTAGGTCATGACTGGGGAGCGAATGCGGCACAGGCAATTGCGGCACTCTACTCAGAGCGTGTACATCACCTTGTTAGCTTTTCACCGTATTCCTTGACCTGGGATGATTATCAGTCGGGACCACCGAACTATGATCAGATTCGAGCTTTGTGGTATCAAAATGTGTTGCAAGATGAAATGGGAGCAGGCTTACTCTATGGTGATCGACGGGGGTTTGCTCGCTACCTATGGCAGACATGGTCACCGTCGTGGACATTTAGCAATGAAATGTTTGAAGCAACAGCCGTATCTTTTGATAACCCGGATTTCGTGCAAGTGGTCTTAAATGCCTACCGCTGGCAGACTGCTGAGATCGATCCACGTTATGATGAAATCGAAGGACGTTTGGCGCAGCGACCACCAATTACAATCCCAACGACGATTATGTTAGGGCGGGATGATGGTGTCAACATTTTTGAGCCATATATGCTTGAGCAGCAATCCGACTTTGTTGGTGTCTACACAGCTAAAGTATTTGATAATGTGGGACATTTTATTCATCGAGAACGCCCAGATGCCGTTATAGAGTCGATACTCTCACTGTAAAGTAGCGTCTCTGAGTATGACTGATGATACACTCAGAGACAACATTATTATCATTAAGCCCCAACAGTAACCTCATGTACCCACCAATCTAGCGCAAAAAAGTGCGCTAGAGTGACATATACAGATTATTGATTCAAACCAATTTTTTGCGTTACATCCTGTGATAATTTTGACAACACTGTATTTATAAGGTATAAACACCTGTATCTGTCGTAAGTTGAATTCTGTAAGTGCGTAAAGCACTGTCCCCGCCGTACTCCCCTGCTGTGGTGCGCCTTACGGAAGAGCTAGAGGAGTTGCTGTCATGCGTTACCTTTCGATGTTGCTGGCCCTCATTCTTGGTGCCGCTATCGTGACCAGTGCTGGTGCTCAATCGGCGCCGGGCGTGATCGATTTTGATCCGGCTGCGCCCCTTGATCCTATTCTTGAGGAGGACGAAGTTACCAAAATACTTGAACTGCAATCTAGCGCAAGTGTGTTCATGATGAGCCCGGTCAGCCCTGACGAGGAGACGGTTTTAACCTGGGTCGGTGGCATTCCTTCGTTTGTTGATTTGCAAAACGGTGCAACGGTTCCCATAAGTAATACGTTTTTTCAGTTAAGGTTATTAGAAGGTACTTTTGGAACATATCACTGGAGTGATGCCGACACCTTAGAAACGTTGGCGGTAATTCCTGCTGAGGAAGAGGAGGCTAATCCCCAGTTACAGCAGGTCAGCATGGATCGGACAAGTGGTGTGGTGAGCACGGAACCATTAAGTGCTACCCTTCCTGGTCTTAATATTGGTGTTGCGCCGGATCTTTCGGAGATGCTGGTCCTTATCGAGCCAGAAACTCAGAGTGCCCCGGAGACCCAATCAATACAACTCTCTTCGTATGCGCCTACCAATGATCCTACTGACCCGGCCAATCCGCTCGAACCTCAGGTATTGCAGGTCACCACCGAGTCGGCCAATCTTGCAGTGATCGATATTGCTACTGGGACAAGTCGTACCCTGACCGAATTTCCCGCCGGTACTGCTATTGGTAACGTTATCTGGGATGTCGCCCAGAACCAATTGGCGCTGACCTATCAGGGTGTGCAGGATCGCTTCAATAATCGCCAAGATCTCGATGGCGCACTACTCTCGTCACTGGTGTATCGTGATGCAGTGGGTGCACTCCCACCTGATGAGAATCCCTTCTTCCAGAATAATGAGTTACTGCTGTTTGATCTAGAGAATGATGAGGTGCAGTCCATTCGTGCCACCGATGGTGATGGGGATGTGTTTACTCCATTTGGGAGGTGGAGCCCTGATGGTACGACGTTAATGATGGAAATCGGCACGCCATTGGTACTTGAGGGACGTGAACATCCGATTTATCTTGCCGGTGAGAGTGCTGTGTATCGTTTTTACAATACAGATCTGGAAGAACAGGAAGAGGTTGCCATCGATGAGTGGGCATTCAACTATAGCAAGTTTGTATCTCCTACGACAGTCCTTTTTGTGGCAGGTACAGGCACCAATATCTGGTTGTACACCTATGATCTCACGACTGATACGTTGGAGGTCGTAAGTGAGGAACCTGGGACATTTAGCCCTCGGTTTGATACGAATGCCCATATCATCAATGATGGGAGCGAGATTGTTTATACGTTTAGTACGTTTGTGAGCCCAACCGAAATATATCGTAGCAATATTGATGGGACGGAACCACAGCAACTGACCCAGATCAACGCCACAGCAGCACAAGCGAGTGATACACGGATGGATGCGGTCTCCTTTACGTTAGCCAATGGTGAGGAACGTGAGGGCTGGCTGATCCAACCAGCTGATGCGGCCTTCCCACCCGAAGAAGTTCCCATTGTGGTATGGCAGGAGGGTGGCCCTGGACCAATGATGAACAACAATTGGGGATCGAATGTCGAGTCGCCTTTTGCATTGCTGCCCAACTTCGATATGGCGGTTTTGGTTGTACCACTGTCTGGTCGTGTTGGGTATGGCCCAGCGTTCGTCAATGCGCTGTCTGATAATGATAATTTTGGGCAAATTGATATCGATGAGATGGCCGAGATTAGCCAGCAGGTCTTAGATCGTGGCTGGGCTGCGTATGGGGAACTTGGTATTAGTGGGTGTTCCTATGGTGGCTACTTTGCCCTCCAGAGCATTGCGCGCCATCCCGACCTGTATGCGGCTGCGAATCCACAATGTGCGCTGATCGATCTGGTCGTCGAATGGTCCCGTGGGTATGCTACAGTACTACCGCAACTCCAGGGACCACGCACCCCTTACACTGATCCGCAGGAATATCAGGATGACTCGCCAAGCTACAACGTCGATCAGATGGTTACACCCGTGTTGACCTTCCACGGAACAGAAGATTTCTTGCCCATCACGCTCAATGAGAATCTGCACCAGCAACTGGTCGATCAGGAGGTACCGGCACGTATGATTAAGTTTATTGGTGAGGGACATGGATTAGGGGCCCCTTCATCACAGTTGTATGCGGCACAGGAACAAATAGACTGGTTCCGCACCTATCTGGTGGAACGACCTGATCCCGGTCCTGGACCTGGGCCTGGCCAGTTCCGAGTGATGTTGCCGCTCGTCGGTCGCTAAGTATCGTACATCTGACTTGTAATCAATACATCCTCTTTGTCGTACTGGCAGGGAGGATGTGCGATTCATGATGTTCCTGCATACACACATCTTTCTCTCACTTGTGCCTCCTTGACAAATAGTATTAGTGAAGCTAATATGCTAGCATACTAACTTAATAGTATTTTGTAGGATTCAAAAAACATGCCAGACAAGCAACAGTTCAACGTTTATCTTCCCCCTGACCTTATTCGTGCCACCAAACATGCCGCAATCGATCAATCACAATCACTCTCAGCATTTGTTGAAACTGCGTTGCGTGCTGCGCTTCAGAATGACACCAACACACCTCAACCAAGTACCGTCGAAGATGGGCCACCTCTTGCACTCATGCCAATTCTGTTTGTTTCTGACGTTGATCGCTCAGCTACTTTCTTTCAGACATTAGGGCTTCAGCTTACGGCTCATGACCGCACTTCCGGCTGGGCTGAGTTGCGCCTTGGTGACGCCATCCTCGCTTTACACACTATGCCACCAGAATCAAATGCAGTTGTTGAACTGACCTTTGACAGCCGTGAGCCATTAGAAGCCGTCGCAACACGATTAGCTGCTGCTGGTGTGGCATTAGATCAGCCCATTGTCGACGAGGCCTTTGGTCGTACTATGACGGTGCGTGATCCTGATGGCAATGTTATTCAGATTGGTGAACATGACCGGAATCTGTATACCTGAGGAGGTATCACGATGATGCTTAACCCTCGTATCTTCAGTTTGACCAGCTCAGTGCGTAGCGGTGTCGCTACGGTAACACTCATTGGTTTGTTGGTGACGGCAACGTTTATTGGACAGGGTCTGCTCATGGCACATGTCCTGACGATCTTATTCCAGCGTGAACCATTAGCAAACATTCTGCCGTTTATCGGTGTTATTCTGATCCTTATGGTGCTACGTGCTGGTCTACAATGGCTCTTTCAAATAAGAGGTGCTCGGACCGCTGCAACAGTGAAGCATGGACTGCGTGGCCACATTTACGCACATTTGCTTGCGCTCGGTCCAGGCTACCTGGAACGCGCACGCACTGGCACGGTCCAATCGGCACTTGTGGATGGTGTGGAAGGTTTAGAACGCTATATTGGCTTTTATATTCCCCAGATCTTCATTGTACTCCTGGTTCCTGCACTCATTGTGCTATACCTGGCCACTATCGATCTATTAGCAGCAGCGCTGATTTTGTTGTCATTGATTATCGTGATCGCCGGACCACGGTTATTTAAGCATGCACTCGGTGATCGGGCAGATACGCACTGGCAGGCCTATCGCGATCTTAATGCTCAATTTCTGGATAGCATGCAGGGGATGAATACGCTCAAGGCATTCAATGCTAGTACCCGACGCGGTGCAGAATTACAACGCGATGCTGTACAACTGTACCGTGCAACGATGGGCCACATGGCGATCTCACTTATCGGTACTGGCATCACCGGATTGGGGATGACGGCTGGTAGTGCGCTGGTGGTAGGGATTAGTGCTTTACGTCTCGCTCAAGGCGCGATCACGGTTCCCGAGTTATTTATCATCCTTTTTCTTACATATGAGTGTCTGCGCCCGCTTGGCCAGTTAAATACGTACTGGCATGAGGGTTTTATGGGGTTAGCAAGTGCAAAAGGTATCTTTGCTGTTCTGGATGCACAGCCAGAGGTTACTCAAAGAACAATGCCTCATGAGTTGGAAACTGCTGGTTCTCCCCCCCTCCGTCCAACAGTGCAGTTCGACAATGTTGCTTTTGCTTACAACAATGGTGAGCGTCCGGCACTATATGGTCTTTCGTTCTCTGTTGCGCCCGGCGAAACCGTTGCATTGGTTGGACGTAGTGGGTCAGGTAAAACCACCGTGGTGTCGTTGTTACTCCGCTATTTCGATCCCCAACAGGGGACAATTTTGTTAGATGGGTGTGACTTGCGTGATTATCCATTGGAAACATTGCGATCCATGTTTGCAATTGTCTCGCAGGAAACCTATCTCTTTCATGGTTCGGTAGCAGACAATCTACGGCTTGCCCAACCTGATGCCTCCTCGGCAGAGATTGAAACGGCCACACGTGCCGCCAATGCCCACGCTTTTATTAGTACGCTGCCACAGGGTTATGATACTATCATCGGTGAGCGCGGTTTACGACTTTCTGGGGGTGAACGCCAACGTATCGCTATTGCCCGTGCACTGTTGAAGGATGCGCCGATCCTCATTCTTGATGAGGCCACATCGAACGTCGATGCCGCCAATGAGTATGCTATTCAACAAGCGTTGGAGCAGTTGATGACCAACCGCACGACACTGGTCATCGCCCATCGTCTCTCGACAATTGCGAATGCCAATCGGATCGTTGTGCTGGACCAGGGTGTTGCCATCGAAGTTGGGCAGCATCGTGAATTATTGTCACGCTCAGGGGCATATGCTCATCTTGTGGCTGCACAGGCGTGATGAGATGACAAAGTACCAACAACCTTATATGAGGAAACATGTTGATCTGTGTCTAGAGAGGTAACATTATGCGTGTCGCAACCCAAGAAACCGTGTTTGCTGGTATCCCGCTCCCAAATGCTCCTGACCACCGACATCCTTTCTGGAAACTTGTACGAATCTGGCAGCGACACCTCTGGCTTGCTGTGTTAGTCATGGTGGCAGAGTTTGCCAAACATGCCTTGACAATAGCTAGTGCGGTGATTGGTGCCTACCTGGTAGGTTTGGCTGTCTCTGGTTCCCCAATCTCAGATTTATGGCCCTGGATCTGGCTTCTCGCCGGCTGTGTCATCGGGCAGGCAGTCTCGACCTGGGCGGATATGTGGCTGGCGCACGACCTGGCCTACCGAATATTGGCTGAGTTTCGAGCTACTGTCTATCATGCACTAGAACGATTGGCCCCAGCATATCTTTTAGAACGACGTTCGGGAGATGTGGCGACAACCGTTATGGCAGATATCGAACGACTGGAATGGTTTTATGCACATACGATTGGTAATAGTCTGATGGCCTTTATCGTTACGATTGGTGCATTTGTTGTATTGGTCGTGATCTTCCATCCATTGCTTGCACTGACCCTGTTACCCATTCTCCTATTGATTCTGACCGTTCCAGCCTGGCTTAGTCGATTGGCTGATCGGCAGGGGAAAGAGCTGCGCGAGCGTCTGAGCGAAGTCAATGCTGACGTGATTGACAGCGTCCAGGGATTACGCGAAGTCGTCGCTTTTGGTCAGGGACGTAACCAACTTGCCAAGCTCTCCAGACGCAACGATAGTTTAGTGCGGGCATATCTAACCTATGACCGGCGACGGGGCTTTGAGCTGGCCGCAACGCAAATGATTGTGGCACTAGGGATGGTCGTGATACTGGGGATCGGTGCTTGGCTTGTTGCCAATGGCCAGCTTCCATATGTGTTGTATCCTCCGGCTGTGGCGCTGGCTGGGGTCATCTTTGCACCGATTCTGGAAGTGACCGGTATGGCTGCCATGTTTGGTGAACTCAAAGCGTCTGCGCGGCGTGTCTTTGCACTGTTAGAGCATCAACCCGATGTGCGTGATGACGTGGATACAACACCGCATGAACCGATTGAACCAGTGGTTCGTTTTGAGCAAGTCGATTTCCGCTATCAGCCCGAGCTACCGAATGCTTTGGATACGGTGTCGTTTACGATCCATCCCGATGAAACAGTAGCATTGGTTGGTCATTCCGGCGCGGGAAAATCGACCTGTGCACATCTGTTGCTCCGCTTCTGGGATGTCGCCAATGGGCACATTACGATTGGTGGGTACAATGTGCGCGATATTCCCCAGGCGACGTTACGTGATTGGATTACCGTCGTGCCACAGGATATCTACCTTTTCAATATGAGCATTCGTGACAACATTCGTCTGGGCAAACCAGCAGCAACCGATGCAGAAGTGGAACAGGCGGCCCGATTAGCATTGGCACATGACTTTATTGCAGCACTGCCACAAGGCTATACCACCAACGCTGGAGAGCGTGGTGTTCAGCTTTCGGGTGGACAACGGCAGCGTATTGCGATTGCGCGGGCGCTTCTGCGCGATGCACCGATCTTAGTGATGGACGAGGCCGTATCGAATCTGGATACGGAGAATGAACGAGCACTGCAAGATGCAATGCGGCAGGTTAGTCAGGGCCGAACAACTATGATTATCGCTCACCGCCTCTCGACCATTCGTAGTGCGGATCGAATCGTAGTATTGGAAGATGGGTGTGTTGCGGAGGAAGGAACACACGCAACCTTGATAGCTCGTCAGGGTGTCTATGCACGCTTGATCGAATCTCAGCATAATGGCCTAATAAATGAAGTATGATGTGACAGGAAAGGAGCGCCCCTTGTGATTCCAACTATTCGCCCAGCAACAGTCAATGATGTTGCTGCTATTCAAGCTGTCGGTCAGGCAGCCTAGCGCGACACCTATACGGGTTTGGTCCCCGATGGCTATCTCGACGAAGGGTTTACCAGCTCATGGGCACACGAAGGGTTTGTGCAAGCGCTTGATAATCCATACATCCACCTGCTTGTAGCAGAACAGGATGGAGCAATTGTCGGTGTAAGTCAGCTGGGTGGAGTGAAAAGGGTATCGCAGCACTTTGGCGCCTCTATCTGTTGAGCGAGATGCGCGGTCAACGGCTGTGGGAGACCATCATTGCTGATCTGCCACCACTTATTCACATCTAGCGTACTTCGGTGATTCGAGGCAACCCTGCGTTGCGCTTCTACCAACGACTAGGCTTTGTTACTACCCATCATGCCGAATCAGAGTACGTGGTCTATCTCCTACCATCGACATATTTGGATCGACTGGCTGAACGGTCTTGATGAGTGAGATCTGAGGTATTGGTTAAAAGCAAGATCGTATTTTGTAGATAGATGAAAAAGTCAGGTGGTGATGTACCCCTGCGCCCGTGCCCAGCCCTGTGCGTGGTGCATAAACGCATTCACCAGCGGTAACATCGTGTGGAGTGAGCGCACCCCGAGAGCCAGATGGCGATGCTCCTGTGGTGTAAGGCCGACCGTCTTGATGCCAGGTAACTCATCAGGCAGCACCAGCTGTGGGACAATCGTGATGCCCATACCCTCCCGTACCATGGCCAGAATCGTCGTGGCATCACTTACCTCGAACTGTGGTTGGAGCGCTACCTTTGCAGATTGGAAGAGTGCAAGCACCAATGGCTCACAACCAGCTTTGGATATAATAAATGGCTCTTCGGCTAGCTCCTGAATTGACACGGCTGATCGATCTGCAAGATGGTGTCCTTCAGATACGAGCAGAAGCAGTTCATCCTGGGCAATGGGTATCTTCTCCACATGCTCGGTTATCTGTGTCACAAAGCCGACATCGACAATGCGATTGAAGATCCAATCATACACCTCTTGATCGGTCCCCTCAAACATCACGATCTCGATGCCACGATAACGCTGTTGGAAGCTGCGAATCAGGCTGGGGAGTAGCTGCGCCGAGACGCTGGGAAAACTGCCAATCCGCAGTTTCCCCGCCGCAAGACCGTTGTGTGCCGCTGTTTCTTGTCGTATGCTTTCCGTGTGCAGGAGTATAGTCTGGGCATGCTCAAAGACCCGTGCACCAATGTCAGTCAACACGACGCCATGGCGACTCCGCTCGACGAGTGTGTTGTCCAGCTCTGCCTCGAGACTCGCCAGCGCATGACTCGCCGCCGATTGGGTAATACTTAGCGCATTGGCAGCGGCTGTAAAGCTTTTGTGTTGTACGACTGCGACCAACACTTCTAGTTGGGCAAGTGTTATATCATTTCTCTTCATACATCTTAGAAAAAATATGCATTTGACTCATTATACGAGACTTGCTACGCTATGGCAAGGAAACGTTGGAGCACGGTGCCTGAGCCCGTCGAAGGCACTGTTGGGGCAACGAAATGGTGGGGGCATGGCGCCTGAGCCCGTCGAAGGCAGCATTGGGGTGATATCTTACGGCCTCCAGCCTCTCTGTAACAGAAGGATCATCAATGCACATACGTCATCTGGGGATGTTGATCGTACTGGCAGCACTATGGGGTGCGTCATTCCTGTTCATTCGTGTCGCGGCACCTGTATTAGGTCCGTTTCTTCTGGTGGTGATTCGCGTGTTACTTGCGGGTGGGGTTTTGTGGCTGTACGCCCTGCTGGTGAAACACCACATCACAATGGAGGGGCGATGGCGTCACTTTGTGCTGCTTGGCGCGTTGAATGCTGCCGCACCGTTTACCCTGATATCCATTGCTGAGTTGGAACTCACCGCGTCGCTGGCAGCGATCCTCAATGCGACGACACCACTCTTTGCCGCACTGGTAGCTGCTGTCTGGATCAAGGACCCGTTGACCCTCAAGAAGAGTTTTGGACTGGTCCTTGGTCTGTGTGGTGTCGCCGTTGTCGTAGGGTGGAGTCCGCTGCCACTAACCCTGCCGGTGCTGCTATCGGTTGGGGCTTCGCTCACGGCGGCGTTTTTCTATGGTCTAGGTGGTGTGTACGCCAAAGTGACTTTTGCTGGCACCTCGCCTTTAACGATGGCGACGCTCCAACAGCTCTGGGCCGGGGTCGTGGTGCTTCCGTTGGTGGTCGTTGCACCTCCACAACAAGTCCCCTCGTTCGGGATTGTGCTGGCCGTACTGGTGCTGGCCATTTTGTGTACAGCACTCGCATATCTCCTGTATTTTCGTTTGATGACCGAAGTCGGCCCAACCAGTACACTTAGTGTGACTTTCCTGGTCCCTGTTTTTGGTGTACTCTGGAGTGCTTTGTTTCTACAGGAAGCGCTTCGTGCCGGACAATTCGTTGGTCTAGGCATTATTCTCATCAGTCTGGTGCTGGTGACTGGTGTTCGGATTGGGTGGCTGCGGGCGCGTCCTGAGTATTCTTAACACTGTCAACCTTGTTAAGTGATTTGCGCCGCCAGGCCCAGCGTGCGACGAGGACCTGTATGGGTGTTACCAGCCAGAAGGCGGCCCACACGGCAGCGAGACTCTGATTGATAAAGGTCACATTGATATACGCAGCACACACGGCGGTCCACATCGCAATCGCCGAAATGAGCAACGGCGTGCGCGTATCCCCAGCACCCCGGAGCGCACCCGCGTACACAAACACAATGGCCCACAGTGGCTGCGTCAACGCAATGACTCGAATGCCAGCAGCACCGGTGCTGATAACAAAAGGATCGTCGGTGAAAAGACGCATGAATAATGGGGCAAAAAGCATAAAAAGGATGCTAAAGCCACCCATCCACATGACTGCCCAGCGTTGAGCAATACTCGTGACTGCCCGTGCTTCCCCCCAGCGTTTTGCCCCAACGGATTGGCCTACAAGCGATGTTGTAGCGAGGCCAAAGCCAATCCCTGGTAAGAACGAGAGTGATAGTACATTGAACACAACGCGGTGGGCTGCCAGTGTTAGCGTGCCCAACCCGGCCACAACCGGCGTAAGCGTAGCCATTGCCGTGATGACAAGTACTTGTTCAAGGGCTGCAGGAAACCCGATCCGCAATAAGCGCCAGGCTACACCAACTTGTGGACGCCACACGCCCACGCCACTGATACTCACGCCATTACGCCCTCGCAGGAGGATAAATACCAGAATAATGGCACCAATCAGGCGCGAGAGAAACGTGCCCCACGCGCTGCCAGCGGCCCCTAACTCTGGGAGAATCCAGATGCCATAGATGAGTACATAGGTGAACCCGATATTGATGGCATTGGCAAATGCCGTGACTAGCATTGGTGTGCGGCTGTCGTTTGCGCCACGCAACACACTACTGCTCAGCAGCATAATGGTTAGTGTGCCGATGGTGCCAAAGGTGATTCGCAAATACTCGATAGAGACCTGTGCTACATCGGGTTCCATGCGAAAGAGCGACACGATAGCGGGAGTAAAAAACCATCCAAATATGGAGATTGGAATAGAAATAAGGATACTCCAGACCACCGCCTGCCGTGCCATATCACTGGCTTCCTTCAGTCGTCTGGCACCAAATGCTTGAGCCACCAGCACAGAGGCGCCAACCGACAACGCACTTAATGCAGCAATCACGATAAACATCGTTTGCAATGCTGTACCCACACCGGCCAGCGCGACAGCGCCGAGACCAGCCACCAGAATCGTGTCTGTGATACCGAGTAGGGTCTGGAGTAGGTTTTCGCCAATAACAGGTCCTGCCAGCCGAAAGACGCGCCGTCGCAGGAAGGGCGTGGGCACATCAGAGTCTTCGGACTCAGGCGATGAAGTTGTTGTATTTGTTGATGATAGTTGTTTGGCTTGCTGCGATGATCGTTTTAGTGTTGCCACATCACCTCGTTACTTTGTGGTATGTTGTTCAAGGAGCTTTACACTCGCATAGATTGCATCAAGATGTGGGGTTGGTATCTCGACCAATCGTCCCAACTCCACTACGGTTCCAACCAGCGCATCGATCTCTGTTGGGCGGCCCGCTTCGATGTCTTGCAGTGTTGATGTTTTATGAGCGCCAACTTCTTCTGCGCCTGCCATCCGCTGCTCAATGCTCAACCCAAACGTGACTCCGAGCTTTTCGCCGACCATCTGCGCTTCGGCCATCATCGCTCGTACCACCTCACGTGTCGGTGGGTACTGATAAATATCGATCAATGTTGCGCGGGTCAAAGCACTAATGGGGTTGTAGGCGAGATTTCCCCACAGCTTCAGCCAGACTTCGTTGCGAATTCGTGGCCGCACAGGGGCCTTAAATCCGGCGCTGATTAGGGTCTTCGAGAGTTGTTGGATGCGGTCGCTCTTTGTGCCGTCAAGTTCTCCCAGCGTAAAGCGATGGCCTTCGATATGTTGAATAACACCAGGCTGCGTGATTTCGGCTGCCGGGTACACCACACAGCCAACAACACGGTCAATTTCGGTATGATCTGCAATAACACCATCAGGATCGACCGCTTCGATCCGCTGGCCTTCGTATGGGCCACCATGCTTGTAAAAATACCACCATGGAATGCCATTCTGTGCTGTTACCACCATGGTTTCTGGTCCATACAGGGGGCGCATAGCCGGGGCCAGTGCTGGGAGACTCTGGGCTTTGACGGCGACGATTACGACATCCTGTGGTCCGGCCGCTTCCATCGAGTCGGTTGCCAGCGTGGGCATGGCTGTTTCGCTGCTGCCATCCGACCATTGCAGTGTCAATCCATTTTCGCGAATCGCTTCAAGATGTGCGCCACGTGCAATCAGGGTCACGTCCTCGCCAACTGCGATCAGACGTGCTCCCAGAAGCCCACCAATTGCTCCAGCACCTACAATACAAATCCGCATGCCGATCTTTCTCCTATGTCTAACAGGTTTCGATGATCGTATCTTATTATTCCGTCAGGTTTAATTGCTTGGCCATATTAATCCGTTGGAGCTTGCCGGTTGCGCCACGCGGAATGCTCTCAAGAATATGAATAGCCCGCGGCACCTTGAACTCGGCCAGTGATTGGGCGCAGTGCTCACGTAGCTCTTGTTCCGTGGCGTCGCTCTTGAGCACCACTGCCGCGTTGACTTCCTCACCCAGCGTCTTGTGGGGCACTGCAAAAGCCAGCGCTTCGGCAACGGCGGGATGGCGGAGCAGGACATCGTCGATCTCCAACGGGGAAATCTTTTCGCCCCCACGATTGATTAATTCCTTCAAACGACCAGTCAGGACGAGATAGCCATCTTCATCGAGCAAGCCCTGATCGCCGGTGCGAAACCACCCGTCGACAAAGGCCGTCGCATTGGCTTCAGGATTGTTCTCGTAGCCATCAACAACGTTGTTGCCACGGACCACGACTTCGCCCTTGTCTCCTGGTGGCAACAGGGTTCCGGCCTCGTCCATAATACCGACCTCCACGCCAAAGCCATACCCGACCGTGCCAGCTTTGTGCGTGTTTGGTGGTAATGGATTTGATGTCATCTGGTGGGTAGCTTCTGTCATACCATACGACTCAAGCACCGGCGCGCTGAATGTGGTTTCGAGACGCTCAAGGACGACTGGCGGAAGCGGGGCGCTGCTTGAACGAATAAAGCGCAGTGGATTGGCCTCGATAATCTCACGATTACGCGCTGCACGGGTCAGGAGCATCTGGTGCATGGTTGGGACAGCCGAATACCAGGTTGGTCGATACGTGCCGAGCCATGACCAGAACTCCAGTGCGTTAAAGCCTGCTGGACAGATGATGGTGCCACCTGATGCAAGGGTTGCTAACATCGATGCGACAATGCCGTGGATGTGGAACAGGGGCATCACGCAGAGTGCGCGGTCGTCGCTGGTGAGGTTGTACGTCGTCGTAATGTTATGGGCCGAAGCCGCCAGATTGCGATGGCGAATCGGCACCCGTTTGGGGCGGCTGGTCGTCCCACTCGTATGCAGAATCATGGCTACGTCATCTGGCTGGGCCACCTCAACCGCCCGTGCTGTAGGGGTCTGACTGGTTGCCTCGAAAGTGAGTGTGCCATCTGCCTGAGTGTTGGCGTTGATGATGACCATCTCTGGTGTCGCTGCAGCGTGAGCAGTTTCGAGTGTGTCGGGTAGTGTAATGAGCGCTTTTGCCTGGGTGTCTTCGTAGTAGAAACCAAATTCTTCCTGCTTGTACTTGGGGTTGAGTGGTGCCGCCGTGCCACAGGTTGCTGCAGCAAAAAACGTGATGATCATCTCAGGACCGTTTGCCATTGCAATAGCAATCCGGTCGCTACGCCCAAGCCCAAAGCTATTGAGTTGTGCAGCCAGTGTCGCAACATTATCGTGGAGCTGTTGATAGGTCAGCGTTGGGTAATCGGGCGCCATCAGTGCTGGTGTCTCTGGCTCACTGTTCTGCATTATTAAGTGAAGCAAGGTTTTGGTGTGAATTTCCTCGCGCATACCGGGCATCCTTCCCGAAATATAGGAGTGATTGTTTGACATACTGTGTAGTTGCTATTGACTCCTCCAGTGTACCGTAGAGTGCTCAGGAAGACAACTTGATTCAGAGGTGTTTTGACAAGTGTTATACTATATTTATCTTTCCCCATAAAACCATAACCAAGTTGGAGGCACTGCTCATGGGCAATGTAGCGTACCAGACCTATTCCGCCGAACATTTACGCACCTTTTGCATACAGGTATTTGAGACATTTGGCATTGTGCGTGAAGACGCGACTCTGGCTGCCGATGTCCTGATCACCAGCGATCTGCGTGGGATCGACTCGCACGGCGTTGCGCGGATGCATAACTATGTGGATTTACTCGAAAATCAGGAGGTGAATCCGCACCCCAGGCTAACAGTTGTGCGTGAATCCCCCAGCACAGCCACGGTCGATGGTGATAATGGGCTTGGGTTGGTTGTGGGTCCCAGAGCCAATCAAATCGCGATGGACAAAGCGGATCAGGTCGGGACAGGTTGGGTAAGCATTGCGAATACCAATCATTTTGGGATTGCTGGTTACTATGTGCTGCGAGCGTTGGAACGCGACATGATTGGTTGGTCGATGACGAATAGCACGCATCTGGTGGCGCCGTTATGGGGAAGTGAGCGTATGCTTGGCACCAACCCGATTGCGATTGCGTTCCCCGGCGCGGAGGAGCCTCCTATCGTGATCGATATGGCGACTTGTGCAGCAGCCTTTGGGAAGATTGAAATTGCCCGACGCCATCAGAAACAGATCCCTGATGGCTGGGCGATTGATGCTAACGGAACCCCAACGACTGATCCGAATGCCGTGGCGGATGGCGGTGCGTTACTGCCATTGGGCTCAGACCGTGAACACGGCGGACACAAGGGCTATAGCTTGGCTATGATGGTCGATATTCTTTGTGCGATGTTAAGTGGAGCAAACTGGGGGCCGTTTACACCGCCGTTTATTGTGAAGCAGCAACCGGCAGAACGTTCTGTTGGCAAAGGGATAGGGCATTTCTTTGGGGCGATGCGGATCGATGCTTTCATTGATCCTGACGAGTTCAAAGCGCAAATCGATGATTATGTACGGACTCTGCGTGGGACGAGTCCGGCGCCGGGGACTGCTGGACCACTCATTCCTGGTGATCCTGAACGTGAATGTGAGCGCGTGCGAAACAGTGAGGGAATTCCATTGGTGATGCCTGTCGTCGAGACGCTCCGTGATGTTGCTCGCCGTACAGGTGTTGCTTTTGATACATAGTTCACATGTATAGGCATCACCAGAATGCAAGATTAAACTCTGGTGATGCTAACGACGGACGATTAGACGGGGTCGATTTCGTAGATGCAGGTATCTGCACCGCAGGACTGGCATTCGGTCTCACGACCTTGCATTCGTGTATTGGTAATGGCCTGAACGGCACCAATAATGACTCCAAGTGTGTATGAGCAAGCAGGTTCAATGGATGTTTGTCCATAGGAACAGGCGCACTCACTAAGTTCCACGGTATAGCCACCGTTTGGTTTGTTGGTGATTGTATGAATAAGACAGAGGTGTGTTCCTTCAGGTCCAAGAACACTATTGAGCTTTTCACACATAATTGTGCTGTCACGTGTGCTTCCGAGAAAACCAGCAGTATTCATTGCGTCGTAACCACGTGCACGGCTCGCAGCAATAATTGGTGAACGTCCGGTAAGGTCACTCACAATATTGCAGAGATACTGAAAACAGATAACATCTACCGCATTTCCCAGGGTCGGTCGATCAACGTTGGCTGTGATGTTGTCTGCGATGCCACCCACACTACTCATGCCGTTCTCCTTTGATGCTACCCATGGACCGTCCACACCAAAACGATATTGAATCAATGGTTTTGGTCCCTTGTATTCAGGTAGTTGTGTCATTTTCAATAGACAATCTGAATAGCTATTGACGCCATATTATAGCATTGTCAGAATGTTTTTCTGCCAGTAGTACGACCGATAGATTGAAAGGTGTGATAATGCTTTAGATAGCTGTATTATGCGATTGACTGCTGATGTGTAAGGTGAAAAACACCAACTGCTGAGACAGGGAAGCAGAGGCTACAAATATTATCAGAAAGCCGTAAAAGCATTGTAGACGCACAGGACAACACAACACTGAAGCTACATATTATATATGATTTCGTGATATGTTTGTCATCTTTTTTATAGGGTCATATCTTGGTTCTGAGAAAGTATGAATGTCTTAACATCGTGTGTTTCTATGAAGAATGGTTCGTCAGTTCGTCAAGCTTGAGCACGGTACGCAAGTTTCTCATCGTCATGGGAGAGCCGATCAGCTTGTCGAAGAGTGCTGGCGATAGTTTTGATTTCCCTGCACCACTTCCATAGTAGATCCAGAGGGCGTCATCAACCTGTGTGATATGTTCGTCGTTGACAGCTCGCTTCTGTAGTTCATCTGCTGCATTTAGTTGCGGAGAAGCTTTGGAGAGCGCCAGCATCACCCGGTTTGGCTCATCCTGTGACTGGGTTGGATAGGGGTTGCTCTTGAGGTAGGTTGGCCAGTCTGTCGCTGCACGAACGATGACGGGAATTGATAGAGTAAAACGCTGTTCAATCGCCTGCTCTAACTCGGCCTCCAAACTGACAGACGTGGTGTTAGCTTGAAAGACCAGATTGCCGCTCTGGATGTAACTTTGTACATTTTGCCAGCCAAGCTCTGTGCATAACGAACGAAGTTCGGCCATCGGGATTTTGTTGTGACCGCTCACGTTGATGCCGCGAAGCAATGCAATGAAGGTGGTTAGGGACATGGTGACTCCTGTTGCATGCATTATCAGTGATGCTGAGTGTAGCATGTCCCTATGAATTGAACAATCAGCTCATCTTGTAGTGCACATTTACCCCTCTGTGGGAGCAAGCAAATACAGATTGATCTGGCCAATGTCCTGAAAGCCCAGGCGGCGATAGACAGGTTCGCCCATCTGCGTTGCTTGCAGGATACCGACCTGATAGCCCATGGCCCGTGCATCGAGAAGCGGTAGCCGTGTCATGGCTGCACCGATACCGCGTTGTCGATAGGCTTCTAATGTCGATACAGCATACATCCCGGCAATTCCTGCATGCAGAACTAGTACTGAGGTTGCTACGGGGACATCGTTTACATAACCGATGTAGCGACGTGAAAGATGTTTCGGACGTATGCCAACTGCCTGTTCAAGGACGCGCAGTGGCTCATTAGCATTCGGTGGTAGTTCGCTGCCTACAGCCACAACGTGGGCCCAAGTATCGAGCGTATCTGTGTCTTCGACAATCCGTATCGAGAACTCTGGTGGTAAAGGTGTGTTTGCATCTAAGGTGTTGAGATCCACAACCATGTTGGTCATAGAACCGGCTGGGACAAACCCAGCTTGTTTGAGATGGTTGCTCAAATCATCCGGTTTGCTGTCAGGACCAACCCACCAGAAGGATGGCATTTGCATGCGGTGAACATCAGTTTTGAGTTCTGCAATCTCTCTGGCAACAGCATCCTGTGTGAGTTGGGCATAATAAACCCCGTTGAAGAGCGGAAACGGAACCCCCGTCATACACTTGACCATATCATTGCGTTCGTGTGCTTCATAGTTTGGCGCACGGCCATAGGTGGCCCAGAATTCGACCAGATTGGCATCGAAGGCAGGCATCAGTTCTGGCGCAGCTGTCGTGGTGACAATGGCACTCATGAAAATTACTCCGATAACTTACTTTTACTTCGTTGTATACATACCATATATATTTATTATACTGCGGTGTTTATGGGAGTGTAGCTTAAGATTAGATAAGTATGTATCGTTTTTGATGGGAGGAGATGGGTGTGATGGGTTATTCTTCAGTAACATCTCGTGGGAGTCGAACTGAGGTTGATGTGGAAAACTCGATTTTTTCATAGACATCAGCAAGATGGAGTTGACAGTCCACCGAGGATAGTATGAGCGTTGTATCAATACCCACAGCTTCCGATAGAATCCATCGTTCCTGATCATGGCGAATGTAGTGTTCAATGCGATAGGCATCTTGAGCAATCAGGATATATTCTGTGAGCGTTTCAATGGTGCGATAATGCTGAAATTTCATCCCCCGGTCATAACGTTCGGTGGAAGGTGAGAGAATTTCAAAAATAACCACAGGATTGAGCAAAGTGTCACGTTTTTTATCATCTGTGAACTGGGGCTGTCCACAGACAATGGTGATATCAGGATACGTGTGGAGTCCTGTTTGGGTTACCTTAACCCGCATATCACTGGGATACACACGACAGGGGCGCTGGCGGAGTTGGGTATGTAAGCTGGCGTTGACATTACTGGCGATCAAATTATGTTGTTCGCTGGCACCTGTCATAGCAAAAATTTCGCCTGCATAATATTCATGTTTTGCTGGGCTTTCCCGTTCGTATGCAAGGTATTCTGTTTCAGTGATGTATGGTTTTTGTGACATTGATATTGCTATTTGTTCTAAACAGTAAGATATTTTAAACGGTTTTTATTGTAGTATCTTTTGAAGAAATTCTTGAAATTCAGATAAGTCTATAAAATAATCTAAATTTATACTATTCTCAGGATCAACTTGTCTTAAAATATGTATAACCTTTTCTTCTTTTCCTCCAGATACCTGTCTACCTTCTGCGGTATAATAATCCTCAAGTTCTCCTTTCTCTAAGATGAATACGTTGTTCAACCATAATATGTTACGATACTCAAGGAATTGACTATAACTCCCCGTTTCTGCCATGTAACCTACTACGTCCTTCTTCTTTATTTTTGGTCTTACATAATGCCAAATACTCAATAGCTTTTGAATAGTCTCTTCACTTTTATATTCATCAAGTTCATCTAAAGCGTCACAAAGAGCTTTAGCATCAGTGCTCTGCTCAGGTTTAGTAGTTCTTTCTTCTATTTTCTTTTTATCTTTATAGCCCCTTGTGGCTTTGCTATCAACCTCTTTCGCAAAAGCAAGAATGTTCTTTTTATCTTCACAGGATATCTCTTGCATAATTTGCAAGAGATTGCTTAAACCATTAAAAAAGAAATCGCGATCTGCTAGTATATAGCATTCTATTTGACATTTATGTAGTATTTTGAAGTATTTATAAATATCTCCTTTGCCACCAGTTCGTATAACGGAAATATTTTGCTCGTCCAATATGCCACTGCGACAGGTTATATGATTAGCAATTGCTGGTACTAGATATTTTTCGGCTCCTTCTACCAAAATAACTTTATTTGCAAAAAACATTTCATTATTTTCATTCCTTAATATCGTCTGTAACTCTTTAGTATCAATGTCAGAAAAAGAATAATGATTTGCATTAGTTGCCTTATCATCTTTTCTGACAATAGTGATCCCGTTACCATTTTTCCCCGCAGAAATAAATTCAGAAGAATGTGTGATGAGTATGACTTGATTTTCCTTATCATTTCTGAGATTAATAAAGTCTTCTAGTTTTTCTGAAAGGGTTCTTCTTGCTTGTGGATGGAGGTACAGCTCTGGTTCTTCAATTATTAACAAAGATGTGTTTTTGTGAAAGACATAACAATAGTAAGAGAAAAGATTTATAATAATTGCACTTTGTATTCCTGAACCTTTATCGCCAATATGAGATTTAAATCCATCGTCCACATATATCTGAGTATTCTTATGTATATCAGCTTTGTTATCAACTGTTAGCTGAAATGATATGTTGGTATCTTTAAATGAAATATTAATAGTTTCTTGGATTGTGGAAGCAACGTCACTAAAGATTTGATTTGATATATTTTGAACTTCATAAAATTTTTCATTCAGTTTTTCCTGAATAGTTACGCCAATGTCATCAATAGAATTTCTTTTATCTTCCCAAATCTTCTTGAGGAGTCTACCATACCACGAATAATTTGTGATTCTTAATTGGGATGGTGTGTCTCGGAATGAACTAATAATAGCGCTCGTCAGAAATGCATCTCTTATCTGTTTAGACAAACCCCAAGATACATACCATTCTTTTTGATCTATATATACTAATCTTAGATCTTT
>JBCDFA010000097.1:0-22038 GCA_039178835.1 Chloroflexota bacterium | reverse complement strand
CGCAGGTGTGCTCGGGTTACGTCTCGTCAAACAAACCGTCAACTTTGATGATCCCAACACGTATCATCTGTATTTTGGTGACGAGCTTGGCCACCCAGGTACCATTCTGACCTTCTTTCCATGGCCCAGCGCACGCCACGGCAGCCGTGGAACTGGTCAGGTCAGTGCCATTGCGCTTGCTATTTCCGCAAACTCACTGGATTACTGGCAACAACGTCTCACCAGTTATGGATTTATCGTCAGCGAACCAGCGTCGCGTTTTGGCGAACAGATTATATCCGTTTACGACCCGAGTGGCCTCCTGATCGAACTGGCAACCCAGACAGAGACATCTGAGCAATTTGTTTGGAAAGATGGTTTTATCCCGACCGATCATGCCATTTCTGGCATCGCCGGTGTCACACTAACCGTTGCACAACATGAACCAACAGCGGCATTGCTGACCGACACAATGGGGTTTCGCCAGGTTGATGAGGTTGGCAAGTATATCCGCTATGCTGTTGCAGATGGTGGTTCTGGAAAACGCGTCGATGTGGTGAGTCGCCCTGATGTGCCACAGGGCTTTGTGTCCGTCGGGACCGTCCACCATATCGCGTGGCGCACACCCAATGACGAAGAACAGCAGGCATGGCGCGAGTTATTGCTCCAACAAGGCTATGAAGTCACGCCAATACGAGATCGTCAGTATTTTCGCTCGATTTACTTCCGTGAACCTGGCGGTGTGTTGTTTGAGATTGCAACAGACGAGCCAGGATTCGCCGTCAATGAGCAGCCAGATGAGCTTGGCACACACCTGATGTTACCACCATGGTTGGAAGAGCAGCGCATACAACTGGAGCAAACCCTGCCACCCATTACACTGCCAGTTGCTGAAGACTGGACATGAGTCTGTTCGCACAAAAATCTTCAAGATGGCTTGAGGAACATCTGTGGTGAGTGCCCTACAAGTTTTGTAAATGTCTGGCTGAAAGATGCCGGGCTGGAGTATCCTACTGCATACGAGACCTCGATTACCGATGCGTCTGGCTGACTCAACAACTCTAGTGCTTTGATAATGCGAGCAAGTCGCAGATATGCACCAAATGTCATTCCCCATTCTGCTTTGAACAGACGTAAAAGTGTTCGTCCAGACATGCCATACAATGCAGCTACTG
Source organism: Chloroflexota bacterium (assembly GCA_039178835.1). GTDB lineage: Bacteria > Chloroflexota > Chloroflexia > Chloroflexales > Roseiflexaceae > AL-N1. The sequence goes on along the minus strand of JBCDFA010000097.1, from coordinate 20,884 downwards.
AGTCCAGACACAGTGATTCTGCCAGATGCTGTTGCATATAGGTTGCAACAATATCGAGGCGAAGATTATCCGTAGCAGGTAACGCCAATGGCAACGTCACTTGTACCCACTCACCAATCAACAATCGTAACGTCTGTAAAAAACTCATTTCAAGAACCCCTGCTTCATGCTTAACATCCCATTTTTCTGTATAGACGATCATTTCTTTCGCCATTGTAGAGAGCGGGAACACATGAAATTGCTGTAGTGTCAACAAATCGTATGTCTCACGCCAGAAGTACAGTGTACGTAGATATAGATGTGGTGAACGTGACGACAGACGATGCATGCTACGTGCGGGCAACCAAGCTGCATGCCGTGCAGGCAATAATAAATGCTTCGTCTGTGTTTGAATGGACAACGCACCATCTTCCGCATACACTAACTGATGTCGTTCATGGTCATGCCAGGCAGTCGTTGTCTGCCCTACTCGCTGATGGACAGCAAACGTGGTCTTGTGTTGCTGGTTGACATTAACATTTAGCATACTTGTCACTTTAGGACACATAGTTGTCATTTGTACAATAGATTGACATCTGGTAGTGTACTACACTTCTCCTCAATAACCAAAACGAGGGGGTTTCATGGTATCTCATAGCACTATCAAGTCTGTCAGGCCACAGGGATTATTGCTGTTAATGACCACAGCCCATATGGTGAACGATTTCTATGGGCTGATTCTACCGTTTTTGCTCCCAAAACTCATCATTGAGCTACAACTCAGTTACTTCGAGGCTGGGATATTGGCCTTTGCAACGACTGCGTTGTCTGGGGCGTTACAACCTGTCCTAGGTTATGTGGCCGACCGCTACAGGCTACGCAAAATCATTGTATTGAGTGGATTTCTACTCTTTGGGGTAGGAGCGCTGTTTATTGGCCTGGCACCATCATATCTGTTTTTGCTGGGAGCCTGTTTTGTCTATGGCTTTGGCGAAGGTACGTTTCATGCACAATCTACCAACTTCGTGACCCGTGCCTTTTCACAAACACGAGGCAGGGCCCTCGGTATCCATGGGATAGGAGGATCGTTAGGCAGTCTGATCGCACCCTTGGCTGTGACTATACTTGTTACAGAATTGGGCTGGCGCTCAGGGCTTATGACACTTATGCTACCAGGCATTGTGATGGCCATTGTGCTCGGTGTGGTGTTGCGCGAACCGACTACAATAGTACACACGACAGCAATTCAGATCTCGCAATCATTGTTACTCGTAGCACTCAACTTCGGACTTGTACTTATGGTGTATCGTGGATTTGTGACTTTTCTGCCAACGTTCTTACTTGCACAAGGTGAGCAAGGCATATCAGCCGCATTAATTTCGACAGGCGTTCTTCTCGTAGGTCTCGTGGCACAACCGTTGGGGGGATGGCTGTACGATCAGCGCGGCGGAAAAGCGGTATTTCAGTGGTGTGCATTTATTACTGGCCTAGGGCTATTGCTGTTCGTTCTCGCCATCGACACAAAGCCACTAATCATTTTGGCAATAGCACTCTTTGGTATAGGCACGGCAGCAACGTTTCCCGTAGCACTGGCTATCGCTAGCCAGACTGCTTTAAACCAGCAAGTTGGTTTGGCAGTTGGGTTGGTTTTTGGACTATCGGGAACATTGGCAGCCTTTGCTCCACCACTGATTGGCTTGATTTCAGACTGGTTTAGTATGGATATTGCGTTTGGGAGCCTTTTGTTGCTCCCGGTGTTATCGTGGATACTCTCATCACGACTAGAAACTAGCAACAAATAAGGAGTTGAGCGTAGTGCTCAACTCCCTGCACAGAAAACAGTGTGGTCTGTCTATGACTCTACAAACAACTGACTCTCTGGGACGATCTCGCGAGACTGGCTGTCGCTTGACCAGAATAATTGTACAATTCCTTTGCCATGATTTTCATAATATTCCAGTTTCAGATCATAGCGCTGCCCGCCTACGAGATCAATGGTGCTACAGTTTTCTGTAACGGCATGGTCTGTCCAGTCATCAATCAACTGCTGGCCATTCACCCATAACCGAACCCCATCATCACCACGCGTGCAGAACGTGTATTGTTCGCTATACTTCGGTTCGATCTGACCAGTCCAGCGCATCGAGAATTGATCCTCAGGCAAATCTGCAGCAAGGGCGCCATTCCCCCAGTTAAAATCAATAGTCGAATGATTTCCGGTTCTGGCCGGCATTCCATCCAGGTTCTTGTTTGTAAATAGTTCATACTGGAGGCCATTTGTCGAAATAGGATTGGAGCCATTACCCACTACGTCGATAGTAAGGTTAAGATCATTGTAGCCAGTTTCTGCCTCCCATACCTCCTGGTTCGCCAATCGAATACTATACTCAGGACGACCATTCAGCGCAGGCTCTGGGTCTGGCAGGTTGAGAAACACGTCATACATATCTGGGGCAAGGCTAGCTGGCAGATTGGCGGTGATATTCAACTCTTTTGTTTCACCACCCTGCGGCAGCCACAAGCGAGTATCCTCACCATAATCACTAAGCACAATCTTATACTCTTCGCCTGTAGTTTGTGCGCGGAAAACAAGCTCAACGTCACGCGGGTTGTAGATACTTGAGAAACCACTGTTCTTCATTTCAAAGGTTAACGGCACTGCATCTCCCGCAGCCACCTGTTGTGGCGCAGTTGTAGAAAGCAATTGATACCGATACCCAAGGCGTTTGGCAATGTCATCATAACAACCTTCGCTCTTCCAGCGATCAATTGCCCCTTGATAAAACTCATCGTTAATCGTGTCCCAACGGAAGCGGGCCATTTCACCAAGAGTCGTCGGGCAGTCGGTGCGTTGTTCGGCAGGTGTCAATTGGCATGTCTCACCACCAAACGGCGTCCAGAAACCAATAGCTTCCAAATAATTCTTGAACTCTTCGCGGCGTTCTGGAGGCCAGTAGGTGCCTGAGTCCTCGATATTCGACAAGAAGCAGTCATTGTGATGGCCAACCCGTGCCTGATTGCTACCATTAAACGCCTGATCTTCAGTCAATGCATCAGGAAACAGGTCGATGATGTCGGTAGGATAACGCAACACAACCATTCGTTTTTCTGGAAGAGCATCCAATAGAGCCTCAAGGATGGCCTTCTGGTTAGCAGGAGTATCAAGATTATTGGTAGAGCTATGCCATTCTCCCCATGCTCCAATAAAACCTGCCTCCATAAACGCAATCACATCTGCATTATCAGCGAGCACTGGTTGGACCTGCTCAATGTGTTGCAATACTCGATCAAGTGGCGCATCAGGATCACTTCCAAAATTATAGGAAAATCGGAGAATAACTTTAATACCAGCCTCACGCGCAAAATCGAATCCTTGCTCTAAATCATCCAGAAAAGAGGCAGGAAGCTTCTGATTACGATAAGCATCGAGACGAGTGTAGGCGCGGATTACTGTGTAACCGTCTTGATAAACCCAATCTAATCCTTGGGTATCTACAATGTTAGCAGTAGTGTAGAAACCACGCTCAGGATTACGAAAATCTTCGTTGCTCGCCTTATAGGTGATAGTTTGTTGCTCTGCTGCTGAAACAGCGGGCAAATAGTGCAACAACGGGAACAGTAATACGGCTGTCAGTAACAATAAGAGTGTGCGCTGTACCCGTTTACGAAATACAGCCTGGTGGAATGTGCATAGATTCATAATAATTCCCTCAATGCGTAATAACAGAGTGAATACCAAGATATATACGAAAAAGCCACCCTCTATTCTTATAATTCATCAGCAAACAACTGACTCTCTGGGATGACTTCTTTAAACTGGCTGGGGCTTGACCAGAGCAATCGTGCTACAGCATCTCCAGTAGCATCGAAATATTCCATTTTGACCTCGTATTGCTGCCCAGCCTGGAGCGTAATACTGCCACAGTCTTCGGTCACGCCATGGAAGGTCCAGTTATCAATGAGTTGCTGTCCATCAACCCACAGCCGCACACCATCATCAGAGACCGTGCAAAAGTCGTAAGTCTCGCTATAGCGCGGTTCAACCAAACCCTCCCAACGAATCGAGAATCCATCTTCGGGGAGTCCCACACCAGGAGCATTAGTGCCCCAATTCCAATCGACAGTCGTGTCAATGCCTGTCTTGATAGGTGTACCACTCAACGTGTCATTCTCATACAACGCGTAACGCAGACCCTGAGCGGGTGCAGCATCATTGTTTCCAGGGGCAACATCCTCATAACTGGCTGTCTCATCACCAATCCGAACTGAGTCGATCCACAAAACACGTTTATCTGTTGTGGTGCTGTCACGATCATATTTGTAAGGTGGTTTGTAGATACCGACCTTCATATGGTGTCCCCCAGAACGATTGAAACCAATTGGTCCCTGGTAATCGTAAGCGAGTGTCCCATTCTTCCAAATTTTGAGAAAGCCCGCATCACTCTGTGACCAGCGGACCTGGAACACAAAATCAGTCCATTGATCGCGGGCAACACTGCCTAACTCTGTTTCCAGCTCAATGATGCCATCAGGGGTATTATTCTCGAATTTCCCATCATAATCGTAGCGAAACTGCCCTTTCCACTGATTACCAGTGATGCTGATATGCATCGGTGGCGAACCCCAATCACAGGGGTCATTGCAATCATCAGGACGAGAGTGCCACTGAGAAACGATCTCAAAAGTCGGATCGATCCCATAATCGCTGGGAACATAGTAACTGACACCATACCAACGTACACTGTCAATTGGTGCGCTACCGTTCTTAATCGATGTAAGCTCAACACGGCGGCTTCCACTTACATCAGGATCATCTCGTAGCAACTCAAATCGAGCCGATTGACTTCCGTCGCGACTATAAGCCTCATCAAGTTGGATCGAATAATCACAGCACTTTTCCAACGACCACCAATTCAAATCATCGGTTGTTTCAAAACCCTCATAAATCAGGTCAGCAGATGCCGCTATTGGCGATTCCTCAGTTGGCATATCTGCGATAGATGGACTAGCACCTGATAACATAGGGGTGAACAAAAGCAGGAGGGGGATACAACTTAACACTAATGTTGATAGCCCTCTAATCACATTTGGGGTACGCATAGATTAATCTCCCAAAACACAATGAGTTCGTAGAGCAATCATATGGCAGAATGCCAGAAAAAACTACACGTGCATAATCATATTATGGTCAACTTATTTTAGGTTAATAAGCTTTCAGTTATTTCGCTTCTCAATTAACAAAATATAAACTAAAGATAGTGTACTCGGGCAATGCATACTACCTTGATGTGGCACTGTACCAGGTTGTGTTGGCAGGCAGTGCCACATCAGCTGGGTACAAAGCCCAGGCAGTCCACATTGCTATTGAGAAAACAACTGACTCTGCGGAACAATCTCACGGGGCTGGCTGGTGCTTGACCAGAACAGCTGCACCACTGCCCTACCACGGTTCTCGTAGTACTCCAGCTTGAGGTCATAGCGCTGATCGGCTGTCAGATCAATTGCACCACAGTTTTCTGTTACGGCATGATCTGTCCAGTCATTGATCAACTGCTGGCCATTGATCCATAGGCGAATACCATCATCACCACGCGTACAAAACGTGTAGCGCTCGCTGTAGCGCGGTTCAATCTGACCAGTCCAGCGCACCGAAAAAGTATCTTTGGGCAGCCCTGGTGCAGGAGCCTCGCTCCCCCAGTCAAAGTCGATGGCCGCATCCACACCAGTGTAATCTGGGGTCCCTGACAATGTAGTGTTAGAGAACAAAGCATACGCAATACCCTGATCTGGCGTTGCTGCGCCACCTTGACCAGGGTTACTCCCGTTCAAAAACTCTTCGATATTGGTGTAGCCATCATCGTCCGCATCCTGGTTGGCGTCATCACTCTGATTGGGATTGAAATCATGCATCGTTTCCCATTGATTGGGCATACCATCCTGATCGCTATCGGCATACGGTGTACCCGTTTTTATTTTGGGGTAGCCGCCAGCGTCGTTCTCATCCTGTTTGATTTCGCCTGTGCCTGTGACATATTCCTCGATCAAGCGACGATCCAGTGCATCCCGATTTGGCACCCATTCACCCTTGGCATTGAGTCGATGCGATGCACCAACATCGTCGAGTAACATGTCTTCTAAATCATTGACATCATATACGGTGACGGGGAAAGGCCCATAATCGAGTGGGGTCTGACGTTCGTAAGCACGATCTACCCGTTTTAGTTGTGGTGGGTCGCCGGGCCAACTCCAGTCGAAAGTCTCCTCCATCATGGTGTCCCAGTTGTCGGCATCAGGATTGGGCTGATTCGGGCCTTTATTGCCCTTGAGGTAGATCGATGGTGGCCCCGGAAGTCCTTCATTACATGAACTCCAGTTCGAGCGCCATGCAATCTCCGAACGACCTTGATCATCAGCACCGGCTTTGTAGTGGTTGCCGACAATATCAACTTTTACACCACCGGCAATCTGTGTGGCAAGCCAACCCCAGTTGTAGACAATATTGTTTACGATCCGTGCACGGGCGATCTTCACGTATGGATTGCGGTTGTTGTTATGCATAAAGAGATTGCGAACAACATCAACATCACGCATATCCTCACACATCGTATTGCTACCAACGATCAGGCCAGTACTATGATCATCATGTGCAAGCGCCTCAGCAATAATGTTGTTTGAGAATGTTACACTACGCGCAATACCCTCGTCTGCCCATAATGCAACATTCTCATCATTGCCCCAGTTGAGCGACGAATGATCAATGATTACATTGTAGACATCGCCTCCCTCGCCCATACTCACGACATCGCCATTGCCGTAGACATAGGAACTACCACGTCCAGTTGCCATCTTCAGATAACGAATAATGACATCGTGAGTCCCAATATAGAGCGGCGGGCCATCAATATCGACACCACTGATAAGCACACCTTCGCCCGGAGCCGTTTGCCCGGCAACGGTAATATAGGGATCGACGATGTTGAGAGTGCTCTGCACCTTGATGATACCGCTGACACGAAAGACAACGATCCGTGGTCCGGTGGCTTCCAGGGCTGCACGCAAACTCCCAGGACCACTATCATTAAGATTGGTGACCTGAATCACGCTACCGCCACGTCCCCCCACTGCTGCGGCACCACCACCTTCAGCACCAGGAAAGGCTGGAATAGGTTCTGGTGCATCGACAGACTGGGCCGTGCTCGCAGCTGGCACTATCAGATGGGCCACCATAAGCGTGATAAGGATGCCGCTGATCAGCGCCCAATGCCATAATCTGGGAAAAGGTTGTGGGCGTATAATGGAATGATTCCTCATTGAAATGCTCCTAAAAAGATACAGATGAAACCTTATTTCTCTTGGCTGCTAACTTTGGCCCGAATACAACTGACTCTGCGGGATAATCTCACGGGGCTGGCTAGGGCTCGACCAGAACAGTTGCACCACGGCCTGTCCATGGTTCTCGTAGTACTCCAGCTTGAGGTCATAACGCTGCCCGGCTGCCAGGTCAATTGCACCACAATTTTCTGTTACGGCATGATCTGTCCAGTCATTGATCAACTGCTGCTCATTCACCCATAGGCGAATACCATCATCACCACGCGTACAAAACGTGTAGCGCTCACTGTAGCGCGGTTCAACTTGGCCAGTCCAGCGCACCGAAAAAGTATCTTTGGGCAGCCCTGATGCAGGAGCTTCGCTCCCCCAATCAAAGTCGATGGTCGCATCCACGCCAGTTTGGTCGGGTGTTCCTGAGAGGGTCGTGTTAAGGAAAAATTCATAAGCTAATCCCTGTTTTGGAGTCCCTGCCCCACCCTGACCAGGATCAGTTTCATTGAGAAATTCTTCGATGTTGGTATAACCATCGCCATCGGCATCCTGGTTCGTATCACTAGAGTCATCTGGGTTGAAGCCGTACTGCGTTTCCCAATCATCTGCCATCCCATCCTCATCGCTATCGGCGTAGATTGTTCCGTTGGCAAGTTCGGGCCAGCCACCTACTTCATCAGGATGATCGATCATCTTGCCAGTGCCATTGATAACATCCTGAATAACACGCTGATCGACAGCATCACGCTTGGGTTTTGTCGCACCAACATCTTCTAGGATGTCATCATATGCTTCTAACGCTGGCTGAATATCAATCTCAGGGGCATCGAATGGGGTGTTCACTCGATACTTCGTTGCAGCAGGCTGCTCAAAGTTGTAAATATCACCAACAAGACTCCACTCATCCTGCTTGTCTTCAGTCTGTCGTGGGCCAATATTGCTTTCAACATAGACTTCTGCACCTGTGCCAACTAACACCTCATACCGATTGGTGCGAGTCTCTGGTCCTGGCTTATAGTAATTACCTATAAAATTAACCTTCGTGGTACCTTCACCATCACCGATCTGTGCCCCAAAATAGCGCCAGTGATAGAAAACATTATTCACCACCTGGAAAGTTCCAGATCCATCGCTTTTGAGCATTGGATTACGCTGACTATTGTGGGCAAACAGATTTTTATAGAGAGTCACACGATCACTTTTATCCCCAAAGAGACCACCCATGCTGTGAATGCCCTTCTCATGTACACTATCGTACAGACCCTCAGAGACAATACTGTTTTGAATCGTCACGTTATATGGTGCATACCAGGTGTTGATAACTTCATCAGTTCCCCAACTGAGGGAGGAGTGATCAATAATAATGTTATATCCACCAGTAATGGTAATAGCATCACCATTAACAGAGTCAGGTGCACCAGGTCCAGACCGGAAACGGAGATGTCGGATGATAACGTCGTGTGTTTCTATAATCAATGGTCGTATATCAGCAGTCCCATCAATACGCAGCGCAATACCATCACCTGGAGCTGTTTGACCAGCCACTGTCACATATGGGTTGGTAACGATAAGTTCGTCCTTGAGTGTGATGGTTCCACCAACGCGGAAAATGATTATACGCGGTTGGCTGGCTTCCAGGGCTGCCCGGAGACTACCCGGCCCTGAGTCGTTGAGGTTGTCAACAAACAAGATCTCGCCACCACGACCACCCTGCGAATTAGCACCAAAACCTTGGGCACCAGGGAAAGCCGGAATAGGCTTAGGGGCAGTTACAGACTGGGCCGTGCTCGCCGCTGGCACTATCAAATAGGCTACCATCAGCGTAGTAAGGATGCCGCATATTAGGGACCAATACCAAGACTTGAACATAGTGTGAGTATGAGCAATAATGTAGTGCTTCATTGAGATACTCGCTAACTATAAAAACATGCATTTATAATGTATAAAATACAGGTAAGCATTTATGAAATCTATACTAAAATGGTCAGTTTATGTTCACTCATATGAGATAGAGTGTTGTCATAGCAACCAGTTGATTTATTGAATGGTAAGCACTGAAATCAATTTGCTATCGTGAGGGAGAAACATTGTATAACAGGTGTAGTTTCCGCATGTGCCAAAGTACGTGCCTATGACAAAACAAAATTCCCGCAGCATCTTGCGACACTGCGGGAATGGTGAGGTGGTGGAGATAGAAGCTATTTAGGACATATCGAGAGTATAGACATATACATCCGTTGGTTGGAGAATGCCATTCAGCGCATTACTACCTAACTCCAGATTTGTAGAACTATCAAACAATGGCGTTGCTGGGCCAGTCACACCGTTGGGGAGCTCAACACTGGCAACTTGAGCCGTATCAGTCGTATTTACGGCAATGACATATACCTGATCATCGTATTTCCAATATGCCGCTGGGACAGCATCGTTCCCAGTGTCGACACGTGTGTAATCACCGTGAAGCAGAATTGGCGAGAGTTGTTGTAACTCTGGTGTGATTGTCTTCAGGCCATTCCACAATTCAGCCTGTTCTGGCGTCGCTTCATCACTATTATGCCAGTTGTACATCACACCACGTACATTGTGCGTCAACACCTGATAGGTCATGTTCCGTACTTCGTTGGTGGTAGGCATACGCTCATCGGGCCAGGCAAAGGCCTGAATGTTCGCATAGAGTGGGCAATCACATTCGCTCGCCTCAGTCAGGGTGTAATCAACCAAACCAAGTGGCGCCCACGGCACCGGGTGGTGGTATGGGGCAGTGAAATCGGCAACACCCAGCCAATCATCGAACAGTTTGAAATCATAGTCTGTCATAAACGAGATGGCGTTTGGGTCGATCTGTTCAAGGGCAGCTTTCTTCTGGGCCAGATCAGGTACAGAGATGTGTTCGTGGGCATCGCTGGCGATATGGTAGCCCATCACTGATGGGTTATCTTTGTAGGCTTTGGCCACAGCCACAATATCATGCACATCTGCATCATACGCACCAGCCTCTGGAATGATTGCTACCCCACGCTCGGCTGCCTCATTGAGGAACACAGTATAGTTGCTATCGATACTTCCAACACTGCTTGTGGCGGTGTTAAAACCAGCCTCGGTTATCTCATCCAAGTACGCCACCAGATCGCGCTGATCATGGTTAGGAGACACAATACCAATAGGAAAAAATGGCTGGCCAGCTTTGAGTATGGTGCCATCTTCACCCTGGCTATAGCCGGTCTGAGCAGAAACATCATCGGCCATGATCAGAATAGTTGCGTTTAGTTGGTTATAACCAGTCTGAGCTTCCCACATAGCAGTATTTGCCAGACGAATGCTGTACTCTGGACGGCCATACAACTGCAATGTCGGGTCAGGGAAATGCAGAAACAGTTCATATACACCAGGCTCTACATCAGCTGGGAAGTTGGCGGTAATATCGAGGGGTTCTGTCATGCCTGGCTGTGGTAACCAATCACGTGTATCACGATCTTGCAGATTAATCTTAAACTCAGCATCAGTTCTACTGTGGCGGAAGACCAATTCAGCACCACGGGGATTATAGATGCTAGCCGATCCATCGTTGGTTATGTCCAGTGAGATGTGAGCTGTCGTACCAGATTGGGCCTGCGAAGGAATGGTTGCCTGCACCAAACGGTAACGATAGCCAAGCGTCCGTTCAATCTCATCATACATATCAGTTGCTTGCCAGTTGACCATATATTCGGTCGAGGCTTCAGCATTACGATTAAGTGTGCTATATCCCAAAGCAGGAATGACTTCAAGCGGATTGGAGGTTGCGTGTGCCTCACCGCCCGCAACGCTGTATTGTGCATCAGGCTGCGTGGAGGCTTCCTGAACAGCAACAGTATTCTGTTGGAACGTATCTCCTCTGGCCAGAAAACCATTATCCTGGTACCCGATTCGTGTCTGTCCTTGCTCGCCATACACATTGCTAATGGTTATTGGCGCATCAGAGTGGCTCTGCATCTCGCGCCACGAGGGATGGTGCATCACGACCATGCGTGACTCAGGCACGACTTCCAACAGCTTCTGGATGATCTGCTGACCAGTTTCGCTCGGTTCCAATGTCCAGTTATCGACATGCTCATTGCTTGAGTCGCGCCACTCACCATAGTAGCCGATGAAACCGGCTTCGACATACGCAATGACATCGACATTATCGGCAAAGATAGGCTCAAGCTGATCAAGATGCTGCATTACCACCGAGATTGGCGCATCGGGAGTGCGTGGATCAACACCTGCTGGCTTATCAGGTCGCCAGATGTAGACAAAACGTGGAATCAATTTGACGCCACCCTCACGCGCAATCTGAAAATCACGCGCAACCGCATCTATATACTCTCGCGAGATGGAATAGTTCGTAAATTCTTTGAGGTGGTAGATTTTGCGAATGAGTGTGACACCTTCTGCACGATATTGTTGGACCTGTTCTGGTGTTAGTGGTGCAACAGGTTCGTCAAGGCTATAGTCTGGCGTAAGCGACTGAAACCAACCTCGCTCAGGGTTGGGAAATAAGTCATCGGTCGGTTGATAGGTAATAGTTTGGAGCGTATTTGGGCTTGACTGTGCAACTGCTCCGATGGAGGTGTACATCAACGTCACACTTCCAATCGTTAGACAGAGGAGGAACGCAAACATACGGACCCACAATTGCGTGGTGATGGGATTCTGTTGTTGCTTGGGCAAACCTGCTTTCATGATGGAGCGAGAACGTTGCTGCATTGCCACATCTCCTTAAACAACACACCTCAACTGGATACTTAACACTCAAAAAGTCACGTAACAGGGAAACGTAGTACACGGCTTGTACTTGAAGGTTATCATACGCGATCCGAGAGACCATGGCTAGGCGAAAATGTTCATGCTATGGTCATATTACTACAAAACCACAAAAGAGGCTCTTAAACTCATCAGTATCATACAAAAAGCATATGAATCACTATAAACCGTATACAATTGTACCAAGTATATGTGGCACTTTCATAGCCTGCCACACTATGTGGGACAAAAGTACTATCAACTAGTGGAGATCTTCACAGGCAAAGCATCACCCCTTCACACCTTCTTCACACCTTCCCTCTACAATGATTGGCGTAACGTCGTTATGTACCGATGAAGCAAACATACGAACACATCGCTTTTGAAACCTATTGGAGATGATCATGAACAAACTATTTATTGGTATGACCAGCGGGATTGTCGCACTTTCTATTGCAGGTGGAGCCGTTTTCGCAGATGCACCGACAACAACCGCAAACAACGATATTGTTGTGGCCCAGGCTACAGCAGAACCAGAAGCTGCGCCAGAGGAAGGTGAACAAGCCCAGCCCGAAGGAAACCAGAGAGAACGCGGATCACGCCAGGGACGCGGTGCCCCTGTTGCAGCAGCATTAGTGAATGCCACGGTGGAGGTCACTGGGCTGGAGCGTTCCGAGGTTATGGATGCGATACGCGAGGGCAATAGCATTGCACAGGTTGCCGAAGCTAATGGCTCCAGCAGTGATGCAGTGTTACAAGCAGGGCGAGAGAATGCACAGGAACGCCTTGATGAGGCAGTCGCGAATGACCGTATCACACAGGAACAGGCTGATGCAACACTGGAGCAGTTTGATACCCGTGCACCAGAGGTCATCAACGACACCGAGCTGACCGACAACTTTGAGCGCAGAGGGCAACGTGGTCAAGGAGGCCAGGGCAAGCTTGTTCAGGCTACAGCAGAAGTTGCTGGTCTGACACCACAGGAGGTTGTTGAAGAGCTCAGTAATGGCAAGAGCATGGCGCAGGTCGCTGAAGAGAATGGATCAAGCGCAGATGAGATTCTAGCGGAGTTACGAACTGACGGCGACGAACGACTCAACCAGATGCTGGAGCGTGCCGAAGAGCGCATTAACGAAGCAGGTACGCCAGAACAACCGTAAACAAAAACGACAATTCTATTCAACAACCCCGAGAATATACTCTCGGGGTTGTGTGCATCTGATGAGAAGAAAGACGATTACAGGCCACGATATGATTGATCAATAACCTCGACGATATGTTTGACACGCATGTTGCTATCACGAAGCTGTAAGCCCCCAAGCAGTTGGGCATGACACCCAGGATTAGAAGTTACAACGAGATCTGCACCAGACGCTTCGGCATTATCAAGTTTGCGATTGCCAAGATTTCCAGCCATTTCGGGCTGGGTGATGTTGTAGACCCCTGCCGAACCACAACACATCGAAGACTCTTTCATCTCGACCAGTTGCAGGCCAGGGATTGATTTGAGCAACTTCCGTGGCTGTGCAGTGATACGCTGGGCATGGGCAAGGTGGCACGGTTCCTGGTAGGTCAGCTTGATCGGCATAGGCTTGAGATCATGGGTATTGAAATCAATCGATGCCAGGAATTCGTTCACGTCCTTGATTTTAGCAGAGAATGCTTCGGCACGAGCAGCCCAAAACGGATCATCCTTGAGCAGATGTCCATACTCTTTCATCGTAGAGCCACAACCGGCTGCATTCACTACAATCGCGTCGACACCAAGTGCTTCGAACGCGGCAATGTTCCGACGTGCAAGATCACGGCCGCCATCGAGATCGCCACCGTGAGTGTGGAGTGCTCCACAACATACTTGGTCAGGAGGCAATATAACCGTGCAACCATTCTTCTGAAGGACACGGATCGTAGCTTCGTGCACCCCAGCAAACGCGGTGGACATAATACATCCAGTCATGAGTGCTACGTGATGACGAGACTGACCCTCTGCTTCGTATACCTGACCCTCAGGAACAACAAAACGATCACTGACAGGAGGTAATAATGCTTCGGCCTCATCAAGTTTGAGCAACTTCAGAATACCAAGTCGTTGGGCAAGCGTTCGAACACCTGTTTTTTGATAGAGCCACATCATACGTGAAAACAAGCGGAAGAGCATGGGGCGTTTGAAGAGCAAATCGAAGACGGATGTGCGAATGAGTTTGACGAGCGGCGATTGGCTTGGTAATTCACCCTGTTCTCGTGCACGTTGAACTTGAACACGTGATGCTTCGAGAATCTCACCGTACAAGACACCACTGGGACAGACGGCCTCACAGGCACGACAATTGAGGCATTCACTCATCTCTTGTTGGAAAACATCACTTTCCATGCCTATGCGGCCATCTGCGACACCTTTCATCAGCAGGATACGGCCACGTGGAGATGACATTTCTAAACCGGTTTCGCGATACGTAGGACACGAAGAGAGACACATTCCGCAATGAATACATGAGTTGATGACATCGTAGTTGGGGATATCGGCGCCATTAAAGGGGATACGACCATTCGTGATCTCTGTCTCGTTGATCATTGTGGCAACCTCGGCTCTTTTGATGGTTTAGTTCTGATAGTAGCACACTATACCATAACTTTACCAACCTTGAGTTGAGATATCACAAGCATTGATAATGATAACAGGGTCTCACAGAGCAGCATATCCCCCGTTTGAATATGTTAAAACATTTGTTTTATTTCTATATATTATTTGATATAAAAGTCAATGTTCAAGCACTAATGAGGCTGTACAAGACTAAACATATTGCCAGAGTTATCTTTGAACGTTGCTTCGATACCATAGGGTTGCTCTTGTGGTGGCGATAAAAACTCAACACCCTTTGACTGGAGCTCGGCGTAGGTCGCGTGGCAATCGGCAGTATCAAACACACCCATGCCCAATATGCCATTTTCGAAAATTGCCCGCAGATGACCAACCGTGGCTTCATCAAGCATATCAGACGGCTTGACCGCACAAAGAGACATTTCAAGATCAGGTTGTGACTGTGGCCCGACTGTGAGCCAACGCATACTATCCATCGTGATATCTGTACGTACCACAAAGCCCAGTTTGTTGACGTAGAAATCAAGCGCTTGCTCCTGATCGAGTACATAGATCATTGTATGTGCTAGCCTCTTGATCATATAATCCTCCTTAAATAATGCAGTAATTACGAACAAACATACTACTATTGTAGAGGGGGGATCAATTACATGCTTCTCGAAAGTTGCGAAGTTAGGAACATTGTGCACATCAGCGCGAGATGAGTGCTGCCGTCTGCCATCCTCGGAAAAAGCAGGTTGGCACAAAGCGTCGTTCGAGATCGATGCCCTGAAATACACGGGCGCGATACGCCTTGGGAGGATAGCCAGTACAGCGATGAAACAAGGTGCTGAATGAGCCAAGACTCTGAAATCCAACCTCGAAACAAACTTCGGTGATACTCAGATCACCTGTAGCCAACAACGTCTTGGCACACTCAATACGTCGCTGGACCAGATACTGATGAGGCGTCTGATGAAAGGTTTCACGAAAAAGGCGCAGAAAGTGATAGCGCGAAAAACTGGCCTGACGAGCAATCTGATCTAAATCCAGCGATGAAGCATAGTGTTCTCTCATAAAATGGCGTGCACGGAGCAACTGCTGGTAGGTGTCATTCCGGTGTGAGGACATACGGTCGCCCTTGTCAAAACAGAACATATGTACTTTTATCTTACTGTATATGTCAAGAGGAAAGGCTTTACTGTGATATCTGCTGCTCGAGAAACTGCGCCACAATTGGATTGAGTTTGTCCGGTGCTTCCTCTTGCACAAAATGACCAGACTCAGGGAATGTGACCGTCTGGGCGTTGGTAAACAGTGATTGCCAACGAGTCAGATGCTTTGTTTTGAATAAAAGATCTTTGCCTCCCCACAGCAACAACGTGGGAATATCCTTGATGCGTTCACGCTGTGCCCACAACGCATCATACCAAGCGCTTGAAGCGCGAAGTTCACGCGCCAGAAGCCGCACCGACTGTCGATCACGTGGCTGCGGAAACGGCCTGATGTACTGTTGATGGAGATCTCTGGTTAGTTTTGAGCGATCACCCCACACCGATTTGAAGACCACATGGACCTCATAGTTGAGTTGCTCGAACAAGAATGTGCCAATTGGTCCACGACTAGAGATACCTGCGGCTTCGGGAATGAGTTCACCCTGTAGCGACCACAGCCACGTGTTGAACAGCACAACAGCACGAACATTATCTGGTTGTTCAATAGCATAAGATAATCCGATAGGGCCACCAAAATCGTGTACCACCAGCGTGAGGTCGCGAAGACCCAAATGCTCGATCAGCGCTCGTAGCCGCCGCGCATGATCCCTGGGGTAATAGCCAATATGCTCTGGTTTATCTGATAAGCCAAAACCAAGATGGTCTGGCACAATACAACGATAATGTGGTGACAGCGCCTTGATCATATGGCGGTAGAGAAACGACCATGTTGGAGTTCCGTGAACCATAACAACCGGTGCGCCCTGACCTTCATCAACATAATGCATACGAGCGCCATCAACCTCGAAATAGTGAGACTCGAAGGGGTAAGCTACACGATCAATCCAACTGGTATCTTGCATAAAATCCTCTTACTAAGATTGCTTTTTAACGTCCAAAAAGCCAGCCACCATTAACATTCAACACTTCACCTGTCACAAACGAAGCCTCATCTGATGCAAGATAACTTACTGCAGAAGCAATATCTTCAGGCTTACCTGTTCGCCCCACAGGGGTTTGAGAAACAGTCTGCTCGATCCGATCTTCTGGTAACCCACGCCCCCCGAAAAACATCGTATCCAGGACAAGTCCGGGTGCAACAGCATTGACCGTTATGCCTTCAGGTCCAAGCTCTCGAGCCAATGAGTAGGTAAGGCCGTGGAGTCCTGATTTTGCAGCGGCGTAGGCCATTGCGCCTGACCTGCTCCCACCTGTGTAAGCAGCAATAGAGCTAATATTGATAATTCTGCCACCAGGACGGGTTAGATGCGGGGCAACCGCCATCGCCATGAGAAAGCTTCCTTTCAGACTGGTGCTCACAATACCATCCCAAATAGCTTCCGCCTCGCTTATTGGATCACTGGTTAGAAACCCACCACTGAACCCAGCATTGTTGACGAGCACATCAATACGGGGGTGCTCCTCAAGAATGGCTTCCACACCTTTTACTACCTCATCACTGTTGGCAACATCGACCTGCTGCCAACTCACCTGATCGCCAAGCTCCTGAGAGGTTTCTCGTAGCATTTGTTCTGTGCGGCCAAAAATAACGATGCAGGCACCTTGTTGGGCAAACATAGCAGCGATAGCTCTCCCAATACCACTGCTACCACCGGTAACGATTATTGTTTTTGTCATGATGCATTTTCCGTTATCTAAACGTAAACCTACACGAGCCATGCAAGAATTCTACTGACAGACATATCCTACCAAAATCTCCGTGATGTGAATGGTTTAAGCAATGTCCAGCCAGAGACCTGTTCTACAATTGCAGGAAAGTAATTAATAACCTGACTTCATCTGAATTGCGTTCAATTCTATCTATATTTTAACTATACACGAGAAGCTTGACCCAATCAACCAAAAGTAACCATACAAACGAGTACAGATTACTTTCTTATCTACCAAATCGACTTGAGAAATCTGATACCAGTACCTTTGTACCTCAATCGCTGATAGAATCGATGCGCGTCCTGCCGCTGCTGGTCACTGTTAATGGTCACAACATCGCCTCCCTGATTGCGAAACCAATTCTCAACAGGGAGGCCATCACCGACAAGTCCTCGATTGTTGCTGCACGGATTGTCGCATTCATTACACTACTGGTTGGTTTCATCGTTGCTCCATACGTTCAGCTTCATTTGAAAGCGCATCGTAGAAGCCAAGTAGAACCAACCATATTAGAACCGCCTCACGAACATTCCTCCATAAGCGCGTCCGGTAAACGGCAAAAGGATTACTACCTCTCGACTTCAACAAGCCTAAATGATTAACGGCAAGTCCAGCAACATTTACCTCGTATTGATTGCATAAAAACATCGCCCGCGAAAGATGGAACTCTTGTGTAAGCATAATTCCTGTAGAGTACGTCCCCGCAAAATGTCTACACGTATCGCCAGTATCGATGCCTGTTCGGTCAGTTGTAATATCTTCGTGAGGAATACCCTGTTGTATCAAATAGGCCGTAATTGCATCTGCCTCAGAGTTATGACGATTGTCTCCAGAGACAAAAACGTTTTCGATGAGTTCATTTTGATAGAGTAGAATAGCAGCATCGGCTTTTTCTTGTACAACTGCACTCAGCGAACCATCGGGGAAAACACTTGCTCCAGGCACGATGCCATATGCTGCCGGAGAGAGCGTTGTTGTTTGGGAATGTATTTGTTTCGCATACATTGACCTGATCAGCAACATTGGCGCAAAAACAATTACACACACGAGAAACACACTGGCGGCCCCGAAAAACCAGTTGCGTTTTCCCAAAATTGATACCTCTCTATCTTGAGCTTTTCATGGCTTTCACATGCTTGAGTGTCGTATCGTCTTTTAGTCGTGTGTAGTCATCAGACTCGCGTGCGTAGAGAGCAACTCTTGACTCACTGTCATAATGAATGCCCCATCCATACGTTTTGCCCAGTGGTGACGAACGCAGACATGCCTGACCTTTTGAAAAAAAGACATCTCTGGCACTGTCCCATTCTGCCTCATCTATACCATTCCTTGCCGCGTAGATCGTAAAGAGCACATCATCAGAGGTGTATTGATATGGATTATCATGGAGCATCTCATACTGCATTCGCGCCACGGTTTTTTCTTTCTTCTCGGGAGGAGTGGTGCCGACATCTGCCTTGCAGTCATCTGCAACTTCGATAAATGCGTTGGTATAGTTCGTCGAGTGCATTGGTACCTCCTATGGCTTCATTATCAGAACACGCGTTTTACTATACACCATTGAGCAAACACACGCAACGCTCCATCCACCATCATTTTGAGCGACTGACAAAAGCCTGTACCTCCTCGACGCCCTCGATCTTCCGCCAATTCAGGCCCAGTTCGGTTATCGGAATCGAGGCTGTTGCGCCATATTGCTCCTTGGGGAGTGGTTCACCAATATAGAGGCGTCGCAAGTTTGGCAGGCCAATGAGCGGAGAGAAATCTGTCACGGCAGTGCCTTGCAGATCGACAGACCAGAGTTCCGGCATCTTTGCAAGTGGCTCAATACGTGTAATCTCAGTTCGTGCAAGGTTAACATTTCGCATTTTATGTAAACCATTAAGCAGATCAATATCAGCAAAATCAGTAGAATGCAGGACGAGCATCTGGAGTGCCGTCAATGTAGATAACGGAGAGAAATTAATGATGGGAGCGCTACCAAGCTCAAGTCGTTGCAGCTGTGTTTTGCCACGAAGCGCACTAATATCGCGCACGCGGACGTAGGAGGCACGTAGCCTTCTCAGCGACGTTAGATTGGTGAGCGGATCAAAATCTTCGATGTTGGTACCTGCCATAAAAAGCTCATCCAGCATCTCACAATGAGCGAGTGGGGTTAGATCGGTGACTAACGTGTCATGAATCCAGAGGGTCTTGAGATTTGGCAATTTGGCCAGTGGTGAGAGATCGGCGACAGCAGTGTGGCCAATATCAAGAAATTCGAGAGAGGGAATTTCTGCAAGTGGCGCCAGATCGCTGATGCCAGTGTAGGACACCCACAACCGTTTCACGTGTTGAAAGCCGGCCAGCGCCGAGAGATCGTTAAGTTTGTCGCTGCGTGAGAGGTCGAGTGCCTCTTGATCTTCGATGTTCATTTCTTATCTCATCGTTATTTGCAGATTGTCGAATCCAAACAAAGCACACATGGTCTTTAAGGTACGTATCGTGTTCATGGATCGTTTCACTAGTTGGCAGGAGATTGACTTTGCTGGAGGAAATGCTGCGGTGGTGTTGGGAGAGGGGGATGTGCAAATACCTGTTAGCTTCTGTCTTCTGGTGATGGATACATCCTTTGTATGTCATTTGCCGTTCGCTGTTCCAACAACCACTGATCAATAACAGTAGCAACATCTTCTAGATTTGACAGGATCATTTGACTCTCTACCTCAAACATACGACTCTCTGCAAAAGTGAGCAACTTAACGGAGTAACTTGATTTATCTAATGCAAAGACGGTTTTACGATGATATTTTGGTTCATCTAGCAGAACAAATGGATATTGACTGTGAATAAATATTCTGGATGTATCATCAAGTGCTTCTGCTAATGGTAAAGACAATTTCTGAGCTACATCTCGAATAGCATCAAGTAAGCTATCGTAAGGTCGCAGTTCAGGCAGTCCACGTCCTTCTCGATTTTGCGATACAGTAAGTGCGTCTGTTACATCGTGCACAAATTGCGCCATCTCAGATACTCGCGACGTATATTCCTTCAGTTTATCAGCATCCCTGTGTATTTCAGGTTTCTCCGAGAAACGATGTAACAGCTCTGCATATCCCTGAATAGCTGATAATTTGATAAGGGTCTCCATACGTAGAACGGCTAATTTTCTTTCAGCAGAACTGTCTCCAAATGAAAATCTAAATATATCAAAGTCTGACATAATGGTAAAAAAACACGATATTTACTATAAGAACTACACATTTCGACAGCGGCGCAATCATGTGTAGAGATTAATGAAAGTTTCTGCTTGGCCAACACGTTCGGTGGCTTTAGGCCCTTATTTTTTAGCTCTCTTTTTTGCTTTTGGCTTGGG
>JBCDFA010000096.1:0-22042 GCA_039178835.1 Chloroflexota bacterium | reverse complement strand
GCCACGATGCCCCATCACCATCACACCACCGATGGTGGGGTCGATGACACACAGCAAGAGGGCCCGCTTCAGATCTTCCTGCCCGACAATCGCGGTGAATGGATAAACTGGCATAGCAGAGGGCGGCGCCTCGTTCGTGGCTGTGCCATTCTTCGTGGTTGTTTGAGTAGCCATATCCGCTCCTCAGAACACGCAACTACGTGCTCTGAACTATCTACGCATCGCCCTGCAGTGCAACCAGATCGGTCAACGATGGCTGATTGTCACGGAACGCTGTGACGTTAATGTAGCGCAACATAATCAGCGATACGACCAGCATCAGGGCCTGCACAAAAAAGACACTTACATAGCCGGTGTTCACACTGTTGGTCAGGTATGTCACAACATCGCGCATCACCCCGCCAAGCAGCGTGCCAGTCCCTCGCGCAAGCGCATCGGCCAGCCCCCATGCACCGATGAACAAACCAGCCTGTTCAGGGGTAGTCATATCAAGCATCAGCCCCAGGTTGGTTGATGTCGCGATGCCGGTACCAAAACCAAGTGCGCTGATGCCAGGAATAAACAAGAATGGGTTAGTGAACACACCGCTTATAACAATGAGGATAAGGCCAACAATGGCAATCGCCCCACCCAGCATTGCTCCACGCTTTTTGTCTAGCCAGCGGCTCAAGAGAAAGCCATAGAAGAGCAATGCGATCAGCGTAGCGCTGCCCCAGATGGCCGTCAGGAACGTTGTTTCCTGTTCATCCATGCCAAAGACTTGCCCCCCAAATGGCTCAAGCAGGACATCTTGCCCCTGAATGGTTGCCAATAAGAGGATCAGGTAGGTGAAAAACAAGCGTGCCTGTGGATTGGTGACGACGGCGCGAATGGCTGCCCGCTGACTCTCACGGGATTGGGCTGGCCTGTCTTGATAACGTGGCTCGACCCCAACCAGACCAAGAATAGCCAGCCCAAGGATGATGAGTGCAGTCACATTGAACACGTTGATCAGTTGCGCGTTACTATAGTTCTCCAGCGCAATCCCCACAATGATCGATGTGGCAATGATGCCGGAGATCATCATAAACCACATCACGGCAATCGTTCGCGAGCGGTTCTGCTCTGTTGAGAGGTCGCTGGCAAGTGAGAGATAGGTGACGACCGCGAGGTTGTAGCCAAACCCCCACAGACCAAAAGCAACAATGGCGAGTGGTGCACCGCCTATGCCGTCTGATGCTATCAAGAACGCAGCATGTGGTGTGAGCACCAGACCAATCGTGCATAACACAATACCGAGCGCAATATAGGGCGTGCGACGGTAACCAAAGAACGGGTGCGTATCGGAGTACTGACCGATCCATACCTGGAGTGGTGAGAGCACATAGGGCAGCACCACAAAAACCGCCATGACACTCGCAAGGATGCCCAGGTTATCGATCATGACCCGATTGAGCACACCGTTGATCAGGACAAACGTCATCGCTACACCGACGTGCAACAAGCCCAGGCGAATATTTTTAAGAATAGACACAACCACCTCTAACTAGATGGGTGGAGTGACACATATCCTTCACCCACTATTGACGGCGATCCCTTCCATCTGGTCTTCTAGATTACCATAGATCTCTTGTAACGCTGCAATCGTTTCTTCGTCCGCGTCCCAAAAGCCGCGTGCATTGGCCTCGAGCAATCGTCGTGCCATCGATGCAGTTGCGTGTGGGTTCAGTGCAGCCAGTCGCTTACGCATCGCTTCGTCGAGCAGGAAGGTGTCGGAAACGCCCTGATACACCCACCCTTCCACGGCATCAGCGGTCGCACTCCAGCCGTAGGTATTACTCACCCGTGACTCAATCTCGTGCACACCTTCATACCCGTGGGCTAACATCGCTTCAAACCATTTCGGGTTGAGCAACTTCGCCCGTGATTCGAGTCGCACCATCTGCTCCAGTGAATTCAACCGATCTCCACTGGCAATGGCCTCCGCAACGAGCACGGGTGGGCGTTTGCCACTGAGCAACTCCACACTCTTGGTGACACCACCCAGGTATTCGTAGTAGTGATCAATATCATTGATGCCAAGCTCAAAACTGTCAATGTTCTGAAACGTTGCGTCGACGGTTGATAGCGCTTTCTCCATGATACCACGTGCGTCGCGCCAGGTGCCACGTGGCCCGTAGGCAAAGCTCTTCCGGCTCATGAATGCCTCGCCCAGTTGACCATCCTCATCCCATGTACTGCTCTCGACGAGATGATTGACATTCGCCCCATAGTTGCCGGGAGCGTTGGCAAATACACGCGTGGCGGCTTCATCGAGCGAGATGTTGAGCTCGGCTGACTGGGCCAGCGCATGCTTACGTACAAAATTAAACTCGACCGGCTCATCGGCTTCGGCAGCCAGACGTACCGCTGTATCGATCAGGCCCATCTGGTGGTAGAGCAGATCGCGGAAAATACCGCTCACCGTCACGACCACATCGATGCGCGGGCGTTTGAGTTCACTGAGCGGAATAAGTTCGACACTGCTGACCTTGCCCAACTCGTCGACCACGGCCTGTGCGCCGAGCAACGAGAGCACCTGTGCCACACCCTCGCCATCGCTCTTGAGATTGTCGGTGCCCCACAGCACCAGCGCAACGGTCTCTGGCATATGCCCCTGCTCTTTGGTAAGTCGTTCGACCAACTCAAACATCAGGCGGTTGCCGTTCTGCTGGGCCAATGGCGTCGGGATACGGAATGGGTCAAGGCCGTGGATATTACGTCCGGTCGGCACCACCGCCGGATTCCGTACTACATCGTTGCCGGGTGATGGTGGAATGTAGCCGCCGTCGAGTGCGTGGATCAGCCCCGAGAGTTCGCGCTCTTCGACCATACGCTCCAAAAGATCAATAAGGTAAGGCCAGAGTGATGCCACTACGGTCGGCTTAATCCCGGCGGTTTGCTCAAGATAGACTGCAGCAGCGTTGATTCCGGTCTGATTGGTCGATCCATCGGTCTGTTGCTCTTCGACGAAACGGCGCATCGCTTCACGACAGATGGTGTCGATCTCTTCCCAGATGGCCTGCGCATGACGATCTGTTTTGATGCGGTCACGCAGGTCTTCGTAGTTGTGACCCAGGCCTGTAGCTATCAGATGCGGGAGCGGTTCCGGCATGGTCGCACCCTGCACATGCACCGAAGCCTCGCCGTAAGTCGGGCGCACAAAGGCAGCGACCAGCGCCAGCACATCGGTGAGTTCCTCGGTTTTGGGGGCGTTGCCAAGTACATGCAGCCCCAGCGGGATCATGCGTTGCTCGACCTGGATCAACTCGTGGGCGAGAGTCGCCACATACCTGTCGGTGTCAACCAATTGATCATCGGTTGCCGATTCAGCGGTTCCAATGCCAAGACGTTCGGCTTGTACGCGAATGTCTTCGAGTAGCTCAGGCGATGCATGTTCACGATAACTATCCAAACTGTCTTTGAGCAGCCGCAGCCCTCGGTACAAACCAGCCTGTTGCAATGGCGGAACCATATAGCTGACCAGCGTTGCGGCGCCGCGTCGTTTGGCAATGGTGCCTTCGCTCGGATTGTTGACGCTGTAGTAGTAGAAGTTGGGCAGCGATCCAAGCAGCCGGGTTGGCCAACATGCACTGCTCATTCCGACCTGCTTGCCGGGCATAAACTCAAGTGCGCCATGGGTGCCAAAGTGAAGGACGGCATCGGCACCAAAGATATGCTCGATCCAGGTGTAGAAGGCGGCAAATCCGTGATGCGGCGCGGCGTCTTTGGCCATGAGCAAGCGCATCGGATCACGCTCGTAGCCAAAGCTTGGTTGGATGCCAACAAACACGCTGCCAAACTGAGCAC
This sequence comes from Chloroflexota bacterium, assembly GCA_039178835.1. Taxonomy (GTDB): domain Bacteria; phylum Chloroflexota; class Chloroflexia; order Chloroflexales; family Roseiflexaceae; genus AL-N1. The sequence goes on along the minus strand of JBCDFA010000096.1, from coordinate 18,214 downwards.
CCAGAATGTAGAATTGCTGGCCATTGTTGAGCAGTTCGCCGGGCGCAAGTCCCCAGAATGGCTCGATATCGGCGTAGTCGGGGAAATGACGGCGATAATCTTCTAATGGGAGATATGCTGCAACGTTACCATCGGTGCCGTGCAGCATGGCATTACCCTCGACCACGGTGAGACGTAACTCTTCCGCACTCGATGGAACCTCGACATCATAGCCCTGCGCTTGCATTCCCAGCAGCAGTTGCTGCAGGCTGGCAAACACATCCAGATAGGCAGCCGTTCCTACATTGCCCAAAGTCGGTGGGAAGTTGAAGAGGACAACCGCAACCTTCTTGTCGGCGTTGCTTTTACGATTGAGCTGAACACGACGCGAAATCCGTTCAGCAGCATTCTCGATCTGGTCGGGGAGCGCAACAAACGAATCGCTCTCCATCGTTGGGCCGCCGTACACGATGGGTTCGGCGGCGGCATCGAGTTCAGGAATAGACACATTCATCGCGGTCTGGATCGGCGACAGACCCGTGTCGTTGCGCCGCCATTCTTCCACGTGCTGGAATGACAGCGGGATCATATCGAGGTAGCCCACATCCAGCGCTTCGAGCGCAGCGCGGCCCTCTTCGGGGCGACTCTCGGCCATGCCCCCGACCAGTGAGAAGCCTGCACCATTGAGCAGCAGATCGACCTTGGCTTGCTTGTTGCTCTCTTTGAAGAAGGTGTCGATGGCAGGTCGAAAATCCAGACCAGCGCTGTAGGCCAGCCGCACATCAAGACCACGCCGTTCCAACGCCTTGGTCAATTCATCGAGATGCGCCATGTTGCCACTCAACGCAACGGTACGTAGCGAGAGCAATCCCACCGAGCCGTTGGTGTTGCGTCGCTGTTTTTTCGGGCTGTGTTGCCGCTGCCACTTCTGATAACTGGCGAGATCGGCAAAGGGTGCTGGTGCAGCAGGATGAAACAGGGCTACATCGGGATACTCGATAGGGTCCTGAATCGGCAGTCGGCCCTTGTAGCCAGGCACATACCGTTCGATCAGAAGACAGAGCATTCGGCGCAGGTTTTCAGGAGAACTATGCATCCAGTACTGATGGACCGCGATATAGGTATGCAAATCACGGGCTTTGCCGGGAATATGTTTCAGCACTTTCCCAATGTTGCGGAGCATCGCCATTTGACGTTGGGTTTCCCGCTCACCTTTCTTGGGTCGGAATTTGTGTGCCCAGCGACTCAGGAGACTCTTGGACTCCTCCGAATCTTTCTTCTGTAATACGAACTTGCCAAGTCGTGTGCAGTAGATCAATGCCGGATTGCTGGTGATAATGCATGTGGCGCATTTTGCTTCAGCAAGCCGTTGCTCCAGCGGCCGCACATACTCTTCACCAAACAGCATTGATCCAAAGACAAAATTGGCGTTCTTAATATCGTTACTGAGTCGTTGCCAATCGTCCTCGTCACGCAACGTACACGCATTGTAAAACCCCAGGCTTAGATCGACGCCCTGGTCGTGGTAAAGTAATGACGCTGCTTCGCGCAGTGCTGCTGCGTGATTGCCATCCATTGTGATAAAGATAAAGCGCATATCTTTTTCGGTCACTACTGACCGACTCCTGTCGACGGCTCACAACTACTACGTCGTGGTCGTTAGTCATCGACACTATGCGGCGGTTGCCCGTTCACGTCCAGGCCCTGGATAGTTTGGAAAACCGTCGAGTCCTTTCCAACGAGTTGCTTCGGTCGTTACGGCAGGCTGCAAGCGGTAGGTCGCCAAAAGCCGGGTGCCAATCGCAGCACGTAGTCGGGCGCTCTGTGCAAGTGCGATAGGATCTTTGCGTCCCGCTAGTGCACGGAGTTTACGGTCATATTCCACACAGGTGTCGAGATTGTGGAAAAATTGTGGATTATCGACGGGAAGCGTGACGGGATAGACCTGTGTTGAGATATGATTGGTCAAACGGATAACCTCTTGATCGTATTCGCGCCAGTTCAGCCCCAATGCGGAATAAAAATCATTGCGGCGTGCATCGTTGAGGTACATCGTGGCATACACGGCGAGCAGGAAGAAGCGAATCCACCGTCGGTTTGCGCCGCTCAGCAGTTCTGGTTGGCTCCGCATCAGCAACGAGAAGAACTCACCATGGCGATACTCATCCTGACACCATTCTTCAAACCATTTGAAAATAGGGTGAATGATGCCATTCGGTTGTTTTTGCAAGTGACGATAAATAGTAATATAGCGCGCATACCCGATTTTTTCAGAAAGATATGTCGCATAAAAAATAAATTTTGGCTTGAAGTAGGTGTATTTCTTTCGCGTATGTAAAACACCCAGATCCAGCTCCACGTTGAGATCGGCCATGGTTTTGTTCAGGAACCCGGCATGGCGACCTTCATCGCGGCTCATGTACTTGAAGATGGCGCGTAATGTTGGGTCTTTCAAATGCTTGGTCATTTCAGCATAGAGCAAACATCCACTAAATTCAGCGGTACAACTACGCTCTAAAAACTCGATGAACTGACTCCGTACCGGCATGTCGTCGAAGTTGGCCACAAACTCCTCATTGCGTACAAAATGGCCTTTGTTGTAATCACGTGCAAACTCATCGCGAATCCACTCAAATTCGTCGCGCAACCCATCGATGTTCAGGTTATCGATGGCGGCAAAATCGGTGGTGTAAAAGCGCGGACTTAACACGGCTTCCTGTAGCGCGTGGCGGGTGGTTCCACTCAGTTCAGGCATTTCCATAAGGCTTCCTCCTCGGATACATATCAGGGCATAGACTCAGGTTATCGAATACACATTATGGATGATCGACAAGCTCGCTAATCTCGATCAGGCTGCTTTGCTTGACCAGATTGCGCCGTAGCCAGCTTGCTTTGTAGAGTCGCGCTGGACTCGTGTACATAATCTCGCCGTTGGTCTGGCCTTCGATCTTGGGCATGGTCAGAATCTGGAGCGTGTCGCCCGGTTGAATCTCCATCCCCGCCGGTAGATCGACATGAATGTGGAAGTGTTCGTGCTCACTCTGGAGATGCACAACAGCTTCCGTCTCATTGATAACCTCGTGTTGGTACCAGCGCAACAGGACAGCTACGCCGAGACCAAACAATACTATGCCTGCCAGTTGTCGCATTCGAACTCCTTTCTGTTTTACATGTAGTTCAGTTTCTAAACTACGAAAATATCGAAAGCCTTACGTATCGGCTTTTACGGCATCGAGCAGAGCTACGTGATAAAATCCCCGACTAACACGTGTCTGATGCTGAATATGCATACCGGCCTGTTCCAGCGTTTTGCAGACGAATGTGTCGGGTATCATTTGAATATTGGTTCGCCGTTGGCCTTTGGGAAAGAACCTGGCCATCCAGTGCATGGTTGCCAGCAAACGATTGTACGGGGCATACGTAATCAACAGCGGACCACGCGTGCGATTGGCTAATCCGGTGGCCATGTGCTCAAACAACTGCTGTGGGTAATGCACCAGCACATCGAGACAGACGATGGCATCAAAGGCTCCGCTGACCGACTCCAGATCGCCCACAAGGAACTCCATCTGATCGAGGACACCAGCCTCCGCTGCGCGTGCTTTGGTAGCATCAACCATATGCGGAGCAATATCCACCGAGGTGACCCGAAAACCACGTTGAGCCAGCGCGACACTGAGCAGACCGATACCACAGCCTGCGTCAAGAATGTGTGCGTCCTTTGGCAAGGCATATGCGTTCAACCATGTTTCGACCTGTGCCAGCATTGTCGTGTGGCCCTCACGAACTGTCTGGCGAATGCGTGAGAGGTTGGCCTGCCCGTAAATCGCCGACCAGCGCTCAAAGCCCACACCATCGAAATAGTCTCGCAATTGTGATTTGTGTTGTGTTGAGTCAATCATAGTTGTGCATGGTCCTGTGAGTTAACGGTTAACTTCACTAGCCTCTACCTTATTTCCATCCCCCAATTGCATCGAAAATCTCGCGGTCGCCCAAAGGATTGGGCACTGCCGATGTTGGTGAGGCAAGCAGGCGTTCGGCCAGTAGCTCGAACGGCTCGATACAGAGCGCTTTGTCCGGGCCTTCCATCTCAAACAGCGTTTTCCCCGACAATCGACTACGCCGGATCAGATCATGGTACGGCACCTCAGCGACGATCTGGGTTCCGACCTGGTCGGCAAACTCCTCCAGCAACGCCGTCCCACCACCAAACTCATGATCGACACGATTCGCGATGATGCCCGCCAACTTCACTTTGTACCGTACGCTCTTCTGCTGGATCGCGAGACAGAGTCGGTTCGCAGCGAAAATACTGTCAAAGTCGTTACACGCAATTATGAGACCATAATCTGCATAATTAAGTGGGGCACTAAACCCACCACACACCACATCACCAAGCACATCGAACAGAATGACATCGTACTTGTCGTAGAGACCAAATTCTTGGAGCAACTTCACCGTCTCGCCGACGACATAGCCACCACAACCACTCCCCGCCGGTGGGCCGCCCGACTCGAGGGTATCGACGCCTGCAAAGCCAGTCTGGATGACATCTTCCACCTCGATATCTTCGACATGAAAATCGACCTTGTCGAGCACATCGATGACAGTGCTTTGCAGATGCCCTGTGAGCGGGAAGGTGCTATCGTGCTTCGGGTCGCAGCCAATCTGCAACACCCGCGAGCCTTTGAGCGCCAGTGCTGCCGAGAGGTTTGCGCTCGTCGTACTTTTGCCAATACCGCCTTTTCCATACACTGCCAGGATTAAGCTCATAGTTTGCCCCTTTGTAGATGCTTTAGCGTAGCTCTCTGCCGAAAGCGTCTTTGTATGCGTTCTGATAGTGCGCCAGTGCGTCGTACACGTGATATGGGATAATGCGTTGTTCGAGTCGTGCAAAACGGTCACGGACATGTTGGAGATTGCGAAGTAATTTCATCTCGATAACGCTGCGTGCAAACTCCAGCCCACGCGGGCCGCGCCGCCGCATCAGAAAGGCGATCAGGCGACGGATCAACGCAGGTGGTCGTTGGGAGGGCTGAGACAGACGGGTGATGTAGCTGGCCACCGCCGCCCGTCGATCACCACGAGTCGTGAGTTCGCCAAACTCCAGCAATGGTCGCAACAGATCGAAGAGTGCCTGACCTGTCTCGTTCCGCACCATGATCCACTGCCAACCAAGCTCTGCACCCATATACCCCATCGTGATATCAGCCAGCGTATTCGGATAGTCGAAACAGGAGAGACAGGCCGACGGAAAGACATCGCCCAACTCGGCCATTGGGATGTCGATAAAGTTTACTTTTTCAATATGTCCGTCTTCATGGCGTAGATGCACGCTAAAGTCCTGCATAAATTCATAGTGCACAACGGTCTCAGGTGAGCGGCTGATCAGCCTGAGGAAACGCTGCAAATCCGGGTAAGCCACATTGTCGCTGCACGGGATGCCGATCACATAGAGCTGCTCAAGGCCCAGCTGATCCTGCATGGCCCGCAACGCATGCACCTGGCAACCTACCCCGATAAACGCCAGCCGTCGAATGTCGCTGTGTTGCACCTCATCGAGCAGGTTGAGCCCCGGCGAGAGACAGGGTTTGTTGCCTGCGCTGGCAATGACTTCGGCAGGAGTGCGGGCCAGAAACGGCTCAGGTGCAAAGCGCGTGCCAGGTGCCGAGCGCGTCGTGATGACCGCATCGACAAGCTGGTTTTCAAGCAACAACGCGCCAAGCTTGGTCGTCGCACCGCTCCATTGCGCGCCCCGGTTGGGTTTGTGCATACGGGCGGCATACATCTCACGATAGACGCCGAACAGCATCTCGTCAGCCGTTTCCCGCGCACGACCATGGAAGCGTTGCTCAAACGCTGCGGTCTGGTTCTCTACAAACACACAACTCTGGGCCATGGCCGGACGCAGCGATGTGTCGCAAAAGCCGCAGTCGCTACACAGCTTGGGACGGCCCTTCAAGCGCTCGTCCTGCGACAACAGCGTAATCGTCTGCAAGCCTTTGGTGGGGCCGTCGCTCTCGATGGCATCGTCTGGTATCGATTGTATATCCAGAGACTGCATATTAGCCACCTAATGCTTCCTTGGCTTCCTGTAAAACATCCACCGTCACCGTCGTGCAGCCCTGTGAAAGTGCGTATTTCTCGGTGTTCTTCTGTACGCGCCCACGCACAAAGAATGGCACCTTTTTGAGCATCGCATGAGCCTCGTCGGTCCACGTCACATGACCGGGTGTGCCATTCACCGCCTGTTCGTGCTCCTTGCTCGGCGCAGATTCTTCGGCACCATTCGAGGGAGTAGCGCCGTTTTCGTACTCCAGCCCGGCATCGCCAAACATATCGATCAGGTGTTTCTCTAGTCCAAGCTTGGTCGTTGTGTACACCGTGTCGGCAATCACATCAGCGCCATCGAATCCAAGCAGCGGTCGATAGCTGAGAAGATGATTTTCAATATGTGTGGGAGGCGCGATCACCATACAAGGAATATCAAACTTACGGCAGCTATGACGTTCCATCTGTGTACCGCAGACCAGTTGCGGACTCAAGTCTTCAATGCGCTGTGCAACGTCCTGGAAATGCTCAGTGACCAGCAGATCGTCTGGCAGATAACCATCGAGTTGTTCGCGTACCCAATCGGCCTCGTGAGTCAGGTACGTGCCTGCTCCTGCAATCTGCATGGCCAGTTCATCGCGCAGGAACTTGACCATACCAACGGTGTTGGTCGCATTACCAAAAACAAACGCCTGTTTGCTGCTAAAGCTCTCCATATCGGCGGTGCGGGCAAACCACGGCACACTGCTCGGGGCGCTCATACCATCAAGCGAGAATGCGGTGAGCGGTGGCAGCTTGATCGCGAGAGCATTGGTTTTTGCGCCTACATCGTTAAGCTGCTCAACCAGTTGATGAAGCCAGCGCAGTGTTGGCTGCACACCCATAGGAGCTTCGTACAGGGTCGGCGTGCCAAACTGCTCTTCGAGATATCGGGCAGCCTCCTGGCCCAGTTCACGATAGGGTGCAATATTGACCCAGGCAGCGGGGAGTCGTCGCATATCGTCGATACCTGCTCCAAGTGGTGCTACCACATTGACCTGCACACCGAGAGTCGCCAGGATGCGGCGCAGGCAGATCAGGTCAGAGCGCACGTGAAAGCCAAGTGACGCTGGGCCGATGATGTTAACACTTGGCTGGTCGGTAAGCTCTTGCGCGGTGGCATAGCGCTTGACGAGCAATGTGGTCAGGCCGTCTGCCGCAACGATTTCCTGCATACGGTAGGGGTTGGCGTCGTACACCAGCACCTCTGTATCGATATCCGCACTATCCGCTACAACCTGCAAATCTTCCTGGAGGAGAATAGTGCTACAGCTTGCACAGATGATGATCAGTTCTGGATGAAGAGATGCCTCGACCTGCTTGAGTGTGTCGGGCAGACGAATAGTGCCCTGAGCTAGATCGCGCCCACTTACGACACTCGTCGTCATTTGCGGGAACGTCGGCGTGCGTTCGAGCATCGTGAAGATGGGGTTCACATAATCATCACCCTGTGGCGCGTGAAAGACCGCGTGCACATCACGCATGCTATTGGCAATACGCCCAACACCGTGGTGGGCCGTGCCTTCATACATCCATAACGCCAAACGCATAACGACTCCTCAGACTATTCCAGATATCGCCCTGCTCTTGTGATACGTTATCTTTATAACACAGAGACACAGAGTGACAGAGACGCAAAGAATTTTTGTTTCGTACCGGCAACCTCTAGTCCCTAGCCTCCAGCCTCTAGTCCCCAGCCTCCAGCCTCCAGCCTCTAACTTCTACCGCACCGCTGGCATCAATCCGGCGCTCCACACCGGATCATCGAGCGGATCGAGCTGGGCATGCCGTTTGATACTCTTCGTAAACATGCCTGCAAGTGTTCCGACCCCGGCCCAACCGTGGATCGGCATAAACGAGAACTCAGTACTCCACTTGGCTACCACACCGTGACCAATTAACGGGTTGGTTGTCGCCATAGTGCTCACTACCAGATCCGGTTGTATTTCCGCAATTTTGCCCAGTTGCCGATTGAAGTTGGGTTGTTCGTAGAGTGGAACGCCATCAAGGGCAGCTATCTCGCGGGCGTGGAACTTGCGATTGATATAGGGCGAACTACATTCGACAATCTCACAACCGGCGTTCTTCAGGAATCGCGCCAGTGGTAGTTCCATCAGATTGTCGGCAGTAAAGAAGACCCGTTTGTTTTGCAGCAGTTCAGTGTGTTCAACGATACGCGCCCACGACTGCGCTTCACGCTCGCTCAGGTCGACCTGTTTGCCAAACATAGCCGCAAGGTCTTCCCAGAAGGCACGGGTTCCGTCCGGGCCAAAGGGGAAGAGCGACGATAACACCTGCGCTCCACGCTCACGTGCGATTCGATTGGCCACTTTAGCCAGATATGGTTGGAGTGGCGCAAGAATAGTGCCAGGACCAATTGGCGGCATCTCAGTAAAACGATTGGCCGGCAGGAAACCACCGACGGGAATATCGAGTTTGGCTGCTTCGAGCGCAAAATCGTCCGCAATCGTATCGTTGACCGAGCCAAGGAATACGACCCGTTGATCATCGGCGGGGGCTTCGGGGCAGAACGGGATCAGCGCCTGAAGCACCGAGTCTTCTGCCTGACTGAAGGTGTAGTCGAGACCACTGGCCGGGACAAACAGAACAGGAAGGTCGGGGGTGCTCAGGTTGCTGGCCAGCCCTTCGAACTCGACCTTCATCACTTCTGGTGTGCACGAGGAGAGCAGAAAGATGACCGATGGATGGTGATCGCGCTGGATTTCTTCGATCAATCCTTGCAGATCGGGCTGTTGTTTGGAGAGGTCGGCTTCTTCGATCAGCGCGACACCAAAGCGCGGACGGGCGAAAACCATAACCCCCAGAACATTCTGGAGCAAATGTGCACAGGTATGCGTCCCTAAGATCAGGAAGAAGCTGTCTTGGATCTTCTGATAGAGCCAACCAACACAGGTTAGTCCACAAAAGCTATGATATGCGCTGTCTTCACGTACAAAATGAATTGGTGGCATAGATCTTTCCCTCACCTGGTACGATTCTGCGTGCGTTAAACTGCGACTACCGTTGTCTGCGTGCGTGGTTAGGCTGCTGCGCCAACCTCCATCGCCTTGGTCAAATTCTGATTGGTCAGACCACGGAACTCATTAATATCGATGCTGCGGAGAATGGCGACACCGACAATCATAAGCACCGCTTCAAGACCAAAGATGGTGGCATATCCAATCGTAAAATCAACAAAGCCGGTTTCGATCAGCACAGTCTTCAATGCGCCACCAATCATATTGGCAAACCCATTGCCACATGCCTGCGCGACACCCCACAACCCCATGTAGAGACCTGTTGCGCCTTCGACAGTCATATCCATCATCAGTGAGACGGCTCCGACATTGTAGAGCCCCACGCTCAGCCCCATAAAGAAGAGACTTGCCCCTAACCAACCTTGTTGATGGGACAGAGTCGCAATCGTGAGCAGACCAAAACCAAGTGCAGTGCCAGCACCGCCAACTGTGGCAATCGTTTTCTTACTGATGGGCAAAACAACGCTGAGGAGGCCCATACCAATCATGCCGATCAGTACACCACCGCCCCACATCTGCTGAAACATGGACGCTTCGCCTACTTCCATCCCAAAGACTTCACGTCCATAGACCTCCAGGATGCCGTCTTGCAGAAAAATACCCAGAATAGTAATAAAAACAAAAGCGAAGAATAATCGTACCTGTGGATTGCTACGTAGAACACTTATGGCCGCCTTGATTGGATTGCCATCTGGTACGATGGTTCGTGCTCGTTCAATGGCTGCTTGCTTTTCCATGCCACGTAGTCGTCGCTCAATACCCATCACACCGATGATAGATGTGCCAAGAACAACCAGTGGTGTGAGATTGTACAAGGTCTGCATAGCAGCCGCATCATAGGTAGGCATAAGCTGTGCAGAAACCCCAGCCGTGATAATCGTGCTCAAGATCATCAGCGTCCAGGCCAGACTCACGACTGCACCACGGCGTTTGGCTTCTACATTTTCGGCAATAAGCGAGTGATAGGAATCACCCATGGCAGCGATGCCCACACCAAAGACAATAAAGAGTGCAAACCCTGAGGCAAATGCCAGTGATGATCCGGCACCCATTCCCGTGGCGACACCAGGCAACAACAAGAACACAGTGCTGGCAATAGTGGCACCGACAAGCATGTAGGGTGTGCGGCGAAAACCAAAGATAGGGTTACGGTCGGCAATGCGACCAAAAATAATCTGGAAGGGAGAAAGCAGGTAATGCAGACCAATCATAGATGTGACGATCACGGCTGCAACCTTCAGATCGAAAATAACAATTTGATTGAAGTTGACGGTTAGGATAGCAAACATCCAGCCAACACCGATCCTGGGCAGTGACAATTGTAGTGTCCGTAAGATCGTTAATAATGTTCGAAGCAATGCAGGCAAGAAACGCATGACCACCACCCTTTCAGATCGAAAGTAGAATCGTAAAATCTGTAGTTACGTCTTGGTACTACGAGGATGAAAAAAGAATAAAAGACCAAAAAGAACATGTTCTCAAAATTTATTAGTGACTATTGAGAACAAAAAAAAGAAATGAGCAGCATAGAATGTAGTTAAAGCTCATTACTACGGTATTTTGAGTAAAAGTGCATCTGGAAAGATGTAAAGACAGAAATCGGTAGCCTGAGTATAGCACTTTGGGATACAAATTGCAACTCTATACAAATTTATTGCACAATAAGAACATAAACAGTACAAAAAGAATTTTCCACGAACAAAAGCATAACAAATACTGTGCAATCCATTGATAATACATCAAATAACTATGTCAGTAGAGTTAGAGAATGTTACCTTCAAAAGAAAGCATTTTTCGATTATAATGTGAGGGTCAAAGAAATAAGAAAAGCAAGTATATAGGGCTGTACAATGTACATCCGCTGGATAGTACGAAAGCACAAAAATGCGGCTGTTGCTGATGTTACCTTTCACGATGCATATCTTGTAGAAAGTTATCGTGATGAGCGCGATACCCCACGACAGCGCACCATCTGTTATCTTGGTAATATTCGTCAGATTAGTGGTGAATTCCCCTCAATCGAACGAGAGTTATTTTTTCTGCGTGCTGATCGCATCCTCGCTGGTATCCCCGATATATCAGGGGATGACCGACTTGAGATAGGCGAAATGCTGCGGCAGAAAGTGCCTTCGCTAACACCTGATGAAGTTATGTTGGCCTTTCGCAACAATTTGCGTTGGTATGTCAATTGGTGGCGTGAGCGGGGGGCAACACCAACAAGGGATGAATTGCTTGAGTTGATCGATGAAGCCGGGGATGCGGTTGGCCCTGTATAATCCAGATATTCCTAAACTATGATCGAAAGGGTATTATGAGACAGGAACTACGGTATCACTTAATCTGTTTGTTCACTATTGGATGTTTCTTTCTTTTGACGGCGTGCGGCGGGACGGAAACCGATACGTCGGTGGAAGCACCTGCCACTGAACCAACGGCTGCTGCTGAGGGTGAAGAAACACCACCCACACCAGAGAATGTTGAAACAGAAGAACAAGTCGAAGAGGAATCATCTGCTGGAGATGATACAGGAGCGACAGAACAGCAATTCCCCGATATTGTTGGTGCTGAGATCACGCCAAACGATGATGGAACTTTTGATATTGCTGTCACGGTCTCATCGCCCTACGACACACCCGAACGGTATGCCGACGCATGGCGCGTGTTAGGCCCAGATGGTGAGGAACTAGGTGTACGTGAACTAGCCCATGATCATCAGAATGAGCAACCCTTCACGCGTTCATTATCAAATGTAGCCATACCAGAGACAGTAGAGGTTGTCACAATTGAGGGGCGGGATCAGGTGTATGGTTATGGTGGAGGGACACTAGAAGTCGAAATACCAAGAGATTAATGTCTGATACCCTTTCACGCTAAAGAAGCATCAAACAAGAGATTATTGGGTGTAATCAGGGCATACACTGAACAGGCTACCGTTTCTTAGGCGACCCCAAATACTGACGTAGTTTCACGAGCAGCCGAGTAAAATCAACCGGCTTGGTCTCATAGGCATCGCAACCTGCCTCCATGGCTTGAGTCCGATCTTCAGTTAACGCATATGCAGTGAGCGCAATTATCGGGATCTCGCGAGTCTCTTCTGCAGACTTAAGCTGTCTGGTTGCCTGCCATCCATCCATTATCGGCAATTTCATGTCCATCAAAATAAGATCTGGTCTCCTGGTTTTCACACTGGCAATAGCCTCAGCTCCATCTGCGGCAGTACTTACCTGGTAGCCTTCCCATTGAAGATAACGTGCAATCAAATCTCGATTCATGGGATCATCTTCAACGAGTAAAATCTGAGCCATGGGGCTTCTCCGATTGTTCAAACATGGTCATATAGGTACTTTCTACATTTTCTTGATGATATGATACATTACCAGGGGTAGCAGAAGATGATACGGTTTCAGTCGCACTCTCGTCGTCCGAAACAGCAGGAATACGTACCGTAAAGATTGAGCCACGACCCACTTCACTTGTTACACTAATATGGCCACCCATACGTTGACAGATACGCTGACTGAGGGCCAAACCAAGGCCAGTGGTAGCATCGCTATGTGATGGGATGCCATCGACAGGTGTAAAGGGTTGAAAGAGTTGACCCATCTGTGTCTCTGTCAAGCCAACACCCGTATCGAAGACGCGCATGACAACCCATGTTGTACCTTCAAAAACTTCAAGAGTTATCGTGAGGGTGATTTTTCCCTGTTCAGTAAACTGGGCCGCATTACTAAGAAGATGCACCAATATCTGGCGTATGCGATCTGGGTCAGTGTATACAAAACCAATATCAGGGGCACAGTAAACGACCAGCGTATTAGTCTTTTTCATGGCTAGTGGACGCATGGTCTCAGCAATATCATTGATGAGTGGAGACAAGACAAAATGCTGTGGCTGAAATTTAATTTGATCAGCCTCTTTCGCTATATCAAGGAGGGACTCGATCAGTGCAAGCAAATTTTTTCCTGCATTCGTTATCGCCTCAAGATCAGGGGCAAGATCACCCTGACCACGGATTTCAACCATACGTTGAAGCAGTTCACTATAGCCAATCACTGCTGTGAGGGGTGTACGTAGCTCATGGCTCATTTGAGCAAGGAACGAGCTTTTTGCTTGATCGGCAAATTCTGCAGCTTCCTTCGCTTGAACAAGTTCTGCCTCAATACGTTCTCGCTCTGCTGCTTCAAATGCTAATGCATCCCGTTCACGTCGAAGCGCTTCGGTTTGGGCTTGCATTTTGCGAACGATATCACCGACCCAACCACTTGAGAAAGTCGTAATCAACACGAGGACAGGAGAAAAATCTATATTTAAGACAAGAAAGGGCTCCATCCCAACTAAGCTAAACAAAAAAAAGTTTTGTGTGATGATACTGAGAGGAGCAATAATACTCAGCCGCCAACCTGCCATAAAACTAATCAGGACCATAGCAACAAATGAGAAGGCTAAGGCACTATTACCAATGAGTGGTTGGAATAGCAAAAACAACACAGGGTACACAATTATCGTTGCTAGCACAATGAGCAAACGACCACGAAACCCTGATAGTTGAATTTGGCTTAACAATGGCATAAATTTGTCTTGCCTTAAAATCCGTCATGTCTAAACCTGCAACGACTATTCTATTATAGCAAGATTTCGTCGTTGAGGTAAGCTCCCTATTTTAACATTTGTATGAAATCCGGACATCCTGGATGAACAAAGTGATAGTACTACGTTCAGTTATAGATCGTCATACAATTCGTTTTCGTAGTTAGGATGCTATAGTCTTGAATAGTATCAAAAAATGCAGTTATGCGCCCAAACAGTACTATGGTGTATCTGCTGCTACTTTCGGATAGCCGATCAGGTAGGTAACTGGGATTGGGCCTCCAGGAAGACGTATCTCTCCTATTTCCCATTCGTAATCTGCCTGAAAATCAGCAACCATATCCTGTAATTCAGCAGGTGTGTAGGTACGAAAACAGGAAACGACACCATCAAAGAGTGTGCACAATGGGAGAAGCGGCACCAGGTACGTCAGCACCAGACGTGACCAGCGAAATGGTCGGATGAATGGTGTGACAAACAACATCATAAGTGCGGGTACTATCATCAGGAGCATCACCAGTGGGCGGCGTTGGGTGGCCTCGAATACACCAATTCCCTGTCGTTGCTCAACTGCATCACGGATGATGGCCTGAGCATCTGTCGGTCGGAAATGATGCAGCCCGGCGAATAAGGTACGAAATCCAGTAAGCTTGAACGGCATATGTCGCGCGTCGACGCTTACCGGCAAAACCCGTAAGCCAGCAGTCTCTACTTCATCGATTATTGCATCACGATGGGGATACATGTCGGTCAAAATAACATCAGTTCGTTGACCAAGGGACTCCTCCAGCAGTGGTTTGAGACGGAACCATGGTCCACCAGCACCAGCGCATAGATCAATAATCTGAGTCGTTTGGCACTGTTTCAGGGCATTGCTCAACTGAGGAATGATCGTCTCATAGGGATTGTTCATATCAATGGTAAAGCGGAGAAAATCAGTCATTGCGTCACGTACAACGGGAGGACACCAGGACTGATCCATGACTTCAAAAAGGTGTAATCGCTTCATCATTTCCTTCCTACCACCTGATGTGTTGCCAACTTACACGTTTGTGTCTAGTCTGAGCACACATTCTTCGACTGCTTGACTACGGGCATTGGCAAAACCCTTGTCCTCACCAACAATCATAAAGCCACATTTTTCGAGCACTCGGAGAGAACCGATATTATCTTTGGCTGCACGCGCATAGAGCGGACGTACTTGAACAAACGCTAAAAATGCTATCAATGCTGTTGTGGCAATACCTTTTCCCCAGTATTCCCTGCCCAACCAGTAGCTCACTTCTGGTTGACCAAACTGTTCAAATTTCACAACATGACCAACCACTGTTCCTTCCACAAGAATGGTCTTCGTTATGATGGTATCATCACTCAGGATCTTGGTCCAATGTGCCCTGAAAGCACTCTGGTCTGACGGATTCTCAGTGGTAAAAGCCGCCATATAGTTGGCCTCTGGGTCCTGGTGTTGCTCAAAGAAAGTGGGCAGATCATCTTCTATCACGTCACGCAACAAGACATCCATGTTTTCCCTCACCTGGCACAACTTTATCCAAATCGTTGAGTTAGCACATAGCTGCATTTTATATATCTGTATACAGAAAGAGCGCTTTTATTGTATCACAAACACAAGCAACGGCCACAGAAAGAGGGAAAGCTCCTGTGACCGTCGCCTGAAAGAAAGGAAGGAGGTATTAATCGTACATCTCTTGCGGCTGCATAGCGACGACATCGACGCTATTTTGCTCAAGATACTTTCGCAGTGCCTGGGCATCACGACCGAAAAGTTCAACGACATCCATATGTCGTTCACCAGCCTTGCCCGTCGCTACCGCAAAATACAAGCGAACTGATCCTGGTTTGAAGTATGCTTGAGTCATTGTATCAAGGTTGATGAAGGTATCGCCAACTTTGATAAGTGTTGCCATGGTGACCTCCCCGTCACACGCTGCAAGTCGCGTATTCCACGTCTTTGTGCTATTGCTATAAACCTGCGTTCTTTTTTTCTGGCGACAGATTGAATGGTAAGAACACAGCAACTTATTACTTCATTATCACAAATAGAGTGGTATCTTTGGGTAGAAATGCTTGTTATACAAGTTGAGATTTGTTCACCGAGCAGGTCTTCTACCGTTTGACATATACTTGCTTTCTTTTAAGATTCCCTCGAATGTATGGCTTCATTTGAATGACTCTAGAGGGAGATCAGCCATGTTACGTTCCACGATTGTGTTTTTGCTCTTCATTGCTATGCTCTCCGCATGTAACCCGAATGTTGCTGAAGTACCACCACCGACCCGCCCAACCACAGCGCCACTCAACGATCCATCAGTCACAACCATCACCTTCGCGTCGTATGATCGAGAGAGGAGCTACTTCGAACCACTGATCAACCTGTTCAACCGAGAAAACCCAGATATCCAGGTCATTTTTGTCGATCTCGAAGAAGTGGGGGAGCAAGAAGCGATGGGTATTCTGCATACGACAGTCAGTGCCGCAGACACCACGATTGCTTCTATTTCACCAGAAGACATTGCGAAAGGCTATGTGCTAGACCTGAAACCGTTGATCGATGCTGATGCCACGTTTGATCTCGACGATTATTATCCAGGCGCATTTGAGCCACTTAGCTCGGACGGTGGGATCTATGTCTTACCAACGACTGTTCGAGCACCCATGATCGCATATAACAAAACCCTGGTGGAAGAGGCTGGTATTACGGTTCCAGAGGAACTCACCTGGGAGGATCTGCATACCTTTGCAGCGATTGTGGCCGAAGAACAAGATGGCGGACAGCAAAACTATGGCTTGATGACAATCAATACCGGCGTCGAGTCGTTTATGGTTGGGCTGGAACAGGCGGGCATTGATCCGTTTGCACTATCACAAGACGATCTCGATTTAGAACAACCAGCCATCGTCACAGTCCTTGAGGAAACTCAGGCGATGATCGAATCTGGCGCTATCTGGCATGCGGTGCAATATGCCCAGCGTTTAGAGGAATTCAAACCTATAGAGTTTCCCAACATCGTTATGGAACTGGCACAGGCACAACGTCTTGCGTTCTGGGATACACGTTCTTTTTTGCTACCAGATGCTGCCGAGTCTTTACCATATGAGGTAGGCTTCGTGCCGATGCCGGATATCTCGCTGCCACACGATCTCCCAAATCAAGAGGGTTATATTATCAGCAGTGGCACGCTCCATCCCCATGCAGCATGGCGTTGGGTGTCATTTCTGAGTGAACAGATGCCGCTGCTGGAAAACAGAGCTGACCAGAGCGAAATCCCAGCGCGGCGATCCCTCTCTGAACAGAGACAGGAAACACTTCATCAAAATAATGAGTATGCTGCTGCTTTGCGTGTTGCTTTGGAACGTCCGAAAACCCACCCTGCCCATTTCAATGCGTCGGTTCTGTGGGCATTACATAGTGCAGTAGATATGGCAGCACGAAGTGATGAAAGCGCTTCGGAGATACTGCGTGCGACAGAAGATGAGATCGCAAACGCACTATGGGAAACCAACACTCCCACTGCTATCGAACCTGTCGTCGTTGCGACGCCAGTGATACTCCCGGCGGGAAGCACCGAAATTCGTTTTGGTATAGCAGCCAGATCGCAGGAACTAGGCGAATTAGTCAACCAATTCAGGGAAGCGCATCCCGACATTTATGTTGATATTATTTCTATTGACCAAGGATATGGCCCCAGCGCTATCCCACAGTTTGTTCGAACCAGTGAGTTGGTCGATTGTTTTACATGGAATGCCGTACCACCAACGGAAATGCTGACCACCACCCTCGATCTGCGGCCATTGATTGAAGCCGATACAACATTCCTAGAGGATGATTATCCACCGGCGCTGCTGGGCTACTTTGAGCGTGAAGGTGGTATTCACGGACTACCGCTGCATTTTCAACTCCGTGCGCTGGCCTACAACGAGGACCGTTTCGAGGATGCCAATCTTGCCCCTCCTCAGTCGGACATGACCCTTGACGACTTTCTGGCGCTGGCAGAACAGATGACCCGTCGGGAGGGTGGTGAACAAAAGTATGGCTATGCCCTGCCATTCAGTGGTCCGCTTGATATGTGGTTTTTCCTGGAGCAGTTTGATGCCTCGATCAATCAAGAGGGTTTGCAGGGGCCAGAACCTGATTTTACTAACCCAGCAGTCGTTGAGGCGCTAACATTTTATGTTGATCTGCTGCGTGAGTACTCACCACACGAGGATCTGCCCGGATATGCTGGCGGCATCATGATCGATTACATCGACTCGGGAGCAAGCGCAATGTGGATGGATCACAGTTATGGCGCACTTTTTGTTGATACACAAGATAGCGAGGATGTCGTTCCTCATCTCGTAGCGCCACCACGCAATGCCGACACGATTGGGCCAAGCGATGTCATTGTGGATGGGATGTATATCTCAGCGCAGAGTCCCTACCCTGATGCCTGTTGGGAGTGGCTCACATTTTTTAGTGTCCATACGACATCGCTCTATCAAACGTCGTTTCCGGCGCGTCG
>JBCDFA010000095.1:0-22243 GCA_039178835.1 Chloroflexota bacterium | reverse complement strand
TTGGCTGACACGTGCATGTGGTCAGCGAGAAAGTGCGCCATAAAACCAAATTGTTGCCAGGCCTCTTTGACAGGAACAGAGACCGTTTTTCCATCAAGACCAGCAGCATAACTGATCGCCTCCGCGAGGTCTTTCACCAGCACAAACGGTTCGGCAACACCATTGAAGACATGGCCAGCCGGGGCCTTTTCCAGTGCTAACAAATACAGGCTGGCCAGATCATCGACATGCACCGTCGAGGTAAGTTTATCGCCTGCATCAACATAGACACCGCCACCAAACTGCTGGGCAATGCCAATCATCCCAAGCACAGGGCCACTGCCTCCACGGCCATACACCACTGACGGTCGTATGATCGTCGTGTGAATCTGCTCTGCCACCGCATCAAGCACACGCTGTTCCATGTGCCGAAAACCTTCCATCATCGGTGATTGGTCCAGCGGCGAGTCCTCGTCTACAATATTCGCCCCCGTATCGCCGTATGCGCCTGTCCCACTCGTGATGATCAGGCGTTTGTTGCTTCCACGCAGACCATCGAACAGTGCTGTCAGGGTATTATTGGCAATCGCACTCAGTGCGGCAAAATCCATGTCGGGTGTTGGTTGTGGTTGCGCGGTGTGGATCACCGCATCTGCCTGACGTGCACCTTCAGTAAGGGTTGTCGGGTCGAGCAAATCTCCACGATAAACCTCAATACCTCGTTCAACCAGCCTGACCGCCGACTCATCAGAACGTGCCAAGCCAATCACAGTGTGGCCAGATTGTTTCAACACATCCGCAACGGCACTACCGATAGTGCCCGTGGCACCAGTAAGGAAAATGTTCATAATGTACTCCTGTTCAATCGATAATTCGACCGGTCAGTATAATTAGCATAAAAAAAGATAGTCATGTGAGCAGCTATGTTTGAAGCACCGCAGCACGTTCCAGATCAACAAGCTGTTCGCTTATCTGCCAGACACGCCCTGGTACACCATCGGCAACAATTGTTTTGGGCCACCTGGTTTGTTTCGCTTTGGAGTTGTAGTATTGGCCACTTACCGCTGCGACTTCTGGTGCAGCGGCCAGATAGGTTGATGAAACGGCAGCGCCCTCAGGTTTTGCGTTGGACATAAACGTACGAAAGACTGGCCAGATCAAGCGCATCCCAAATGGCACCATATCAGGCTTCAGATCATTCGTCATATTGGTGTTTGCCCCTCCAGGGTAAGCAACGTTGAGGGTTACACCAGTGCCTTGAAGACGTTGAGCAAAGGCATAACTCATCGCCATCATTACATTCTTAGCGTGTGTATAGGTTGACAATGCCAGAAACGATTTCTCGGCTTGCAGATTGTCAAAATCCACACCACCCATTCCCGGCATACCACCTGTGACATTAATCACTCGACTGGGAGCGCTCGCACGTAGCATGGGAAGCAACTCATGGGTCAAAAGAAATGGCGCAAGGTGATTTACTGCGAGGGTTGTTTCGATTCCCTCGCTTGTTTTGCGCGGCTGGTCAGGCAGGTACCCGACATTGTTCACCAATACATCAAGACGATCAAAGCGTTGCTGGAACTCCGCAGCCAGGCGACGTACTTCGGACATCAACGACAGATTGGCTAACAGCAGATCAACGGTATTACTACCACTACGCTGCCGGATGTCATCGATACCCTGCGTGCCACGTTCCTGATCGCGCCCGGTCACCACCACGTGGGCGCCCATCTTAGCGAGATTCACCGCTGTCTCCCGCCCAATGCCGCTTGTCCCACCGGTGATGAGAATTGTTTTGCCTTGTAACGTAGTCATCATAAAATTCCTTCATTGAGTTGCAAATATCATTTGATAAAGCGTCCTCAGGAGGATAGACAAAGCTAGTTTGTTTCTATCGCTTCTGCTTGACTTCCTTCACCAACATCTAAGCGAACAATATGCGCGGTACCATCACTACGCCCTTCAGACAATCCTCCATCCGTAGCCACATACAATATTTGTTCTTGACCAGGCAAGATGCTAAACGCAGCATCTGTTGAGCCAACCACACCTTCCTCCTCACCAGCAATGATCGTCAATTCCCCTGTCTGGCTCACGCGCACAACCGTGTTGAAAGGATGTGTGGTAACATACAGCGCCCCATCCTGATCAATCGCAAAATCATCTCCCACAATACCAGTGACGTGGATATTTGGAGTGCCTGGAGTGCCATCATCGTTGAGCGGAATGCGAACGATATGACTTTTGTCTGTCACTGCAACATAGAGATCATTGTTCCAGAACTCAAGGCCATTTGCAGCTGGACCTATCGCAACAAAACGGCGTGGTTTAAGAACATCATCGTCGAGCCATAACTCCGCCTTTTGGTTCGCAGGATCGACTTGCCAGATCCTACCCAGCGCAGAATCGGCGATATACAATTTACCATCAGGACCGACAGTGATTCCATTGGGATAAACATCCTGTGGAAGAGTAACGAGTGATTCACCCTGCCCATCAAGTGAGAAACGCCATACACCATGGTGTTCAGGGGTAACAGTCGATGAAACAGTTACAAACATCGCATCATCGGTAAGTGCAATCACGTTTGGGAGCGTTCCTTTGGGTAATGAGGCCCAAACACGACTTTCACCATCAGGCGTTATCTGGTGAATAAACCCATCAGCACTGCTCATATCGACCACACCAATGGATTCGACGGGGGCAATACCGCTGATATTTGTGTAATAGATATTACCTGTACTATCAACTTGTACAGACTCTAAGAACGATCCGTACTCATGGGAAGCCACTATCTCTGACGGTACTGGACTATACGTGGTCGCTGCTTGTGGAGGGATCAGTGCAATAAGTAATCCCATAGGTTGTAAAAAGGCCACTCCAACCAAAAGAAATAGCACGATAACCGGAGCGAACCAACCACGACCCTGAACACGCAGAACAAGGCTCAGAAACGCACCGACCATAATCAGTGCAAGCCAGACGGCAGCGAAGAAAGCCAATAGAGGTATGGCAATGCTGGCAAAAAGCGCAACAGCCCCAATAACCTCTACAACACCTGTCACCACCCGAAACCACCGGGGATACCCCAGCGCACTAAACATATCACGTATCTGTGGGACGTTAGCAAGTTTGCCTAGCCCCGCAACCAGAAAGAGCAAGCCGAGAACAACTTGAAGTATCAGCAGTACAATCTCCATCGGACTAATATCCTTTCGTCAAAAGAGCAACAAAATTAAATAGACCAGTCAGTATAATACAAACAAAATCAACATTTAATTAACCCATTATATAGACCGATTGGTATAACACACACATAAAAAAAGCAACTGCGATAAACTATTTTCCGAACCCAAAAGAAATCCCCTCTCTTCCCAAAATCTCAGACCTTGACATTCCCTGTCAGCCAGTAGATGGCAGCCACTGCAGGCACCACATGCATCAGTTCCAATATCAAGATCATCGCAAATGGTGCACCAGGAATAGAAAATGGTGACGCAAACGATAGCACGAGCACAACAATAGCAACAATACGAAAGAGAAAATTCGGATTCTTGGTAAATTGATTCAATCCCAGATAAACGAGCGTCGCACCCAACACACCTATGATCGAAGCAACAATAACTGGCATGATCGTCATTGGACCACCGGCATTGGGGATAATGACGCTTTCAGGAAAGCCTCCCAACGCCGCACCGATAACGAACAGAATGGCATTCGCTACTGCTGACACAACTGCTGCGACTGCACCGGCTTTCCATATCTGACTCATACTCTTTTTTTGCTGTGTGATTGTTGCTGACATGATACGTCCCCCTAATAATACATTCATCTATTATTTCGACCGTTCTGTATAATTGTGACAAAAAGAACGGAACTATGACTCTGAGTTTGCGGCACACTCCAGCAATACCTTAATCTCCTTTGCCACCTGTCGCAGTGGTTCTGCACTTTTCTCAGCCCGGCTCAAAATAATCCCCCCATCGATAGCGGCAACAATCGTTGTGGACAACCTTTTGGCGCGTTCTGGTGGATAATCAGCAGTGAGCAGCTTTTGCTCAACGACCTGCTGCATATGTTGATACGCAACACGACACGCCTCCCGCAAGCGTTCACTCTTGGCCGACGCTTCCAGCGCTACATTGGCCAGCGGAGCACCACCGTTGCAAGCAGCCGACTCAACATGATTTGCCAGTGACAAAAACAACTGGTAGACAGACTCAGCCGGGTCTTCGATACGCGCTAGCTGTTCGCTTATATGCTGGGCAATGCCACGACCACGATCTGCCACAGCCTCAGCCGCCAGTTGCTCTTTTCCATCAGGGAAATAGTAATATAACGAGCCACGCGGCGCACCACTTTCCTTCACGATCTGGTTCAGGCCCGTCGCGTGGTAGCCTTGTGTTTCCAATAATTTTGCTACAGTATCAATAATTTGTGATTTCGTTGACATAGGTATTGCTCAATCTTTCATTTGCAGCGATTATACCAATCGGTCTATATATTTGTCAAGCCCCTTTTTGAAAGAAATAAAAGAATGGCAGATCATCGTCACGCCTTTTATCTGATAACGATATGCTGTTCCAGTTCATGGCACACAGCGGACAGGCGACGCTTACTGCTTTCTCTCAGAGTTTGGAACCGTGTATCATCGCCGTGTTGGAGCGCCGCCATCGCCGCATCGTGGTCTGCGACAAGCGGTACATACCGTGCAGCAAAAGCCTGTTGCACAGCAGGTGGTACCAACGGGACCTGGACCTGCAAGAGTTCGGCAGTGCTGATATTCACCGTCCCGACACCATTCTGGAGGCGTAGCAACTGCATACGTCCATACACCGAGGTCAGGAAGAGGAACAAAAAGATGGGGTGAGGATCACTGAGGCGCACAATCAGAACGTCGCCAGTACAAGAAGGACCCGGTTGGTGCGTGATCAGGCAGACCCGTGCATTGCCAGCCCCCCCGACACCCGCACACGAAACCAGGATATCGTGCTGTTGCACTGTCGTATATTTCAGTCGTTGATAAGCTGGCTCATTGCATCGCTCTAGAGCCACATAATTGTATCCTGCTGATAAAAACTCACGTGTCTGATAGTACTCGTATGGCAGATTGGCTCCCCGCGCCTCACCACGTGATGGTCGCACATGGTCGCCAGCGATCAGGTTCCGTCGGCGATCCACGAGATCACCAAGCGTCTGCACAGAATATCGCGCTGTCATATGCTCGAGCAGGGTACGGTAGATCGGACGCCAGAAAGCCGCATCCATTCGCTCAATCAAGACACTCGTTTGTGGGAGCCAGTAGGTCTCGGTTGAGACTTCTGTGTCACTTACAAGATAATCTTCTTCGGGAGCAACAAGCGTTTGTCGAGTGTGATAGGCGACAGTAACACATGTTAAGTCGTCAAGGTGATGGGCAAGGGCAAAAAACACCTGGTGCTCTGGTTTCACAAAAGCTTTGTGCAACACCACGATACTACAGGCAGCATTGGTCCCTGTCCCACGAAACGTCTCACGTGGCAACGCGATCACAGCCTGGAGGGTGCATTGCTGTAGCATTGCATCACGAACTGACTGCAGCCGTCGGTTGGTCAGCAGACCGTTTGGCAAGACCAGCGCTATATATCCACCGGGGCGTACAATATCGACAGCTCGCAAGAGAAACTGTACTTCGCTGGACAGTGGTGAGGCTCCCTGGGTGCGAGTCGCGATACCGAAAGGCGGGTTGCCAACAACCAGATCGAACGCATGCGATGGCAAACTCTGTGGTGCAAGTCCATCCACACATCGCACACGATCAAGACCATCCCTGCGTAGGTCTTGTACGAGCGTTGCATCGATATCACAACCAAACAGGTTCGCGGGTGAGGTAAGACCGTGGTGTGCAGCATAACGCAGAAACGCACCGTCACCACAGGCAGGATCGACAATACGTGGCGAGGGGGGCAGGCTATTTCGCAGCAACTGATAACAACACGAGACAACGGTATCTGGTGTAAAGAATTGACCAAAGGTTCGTTGGTAGGTTCGTAATCTTGGCATGATCGAGCAATTTTGCCTTACAAGATTTGTATACGCGTAGTAATCCACATTTTGTGGAAAATGTGGATTACCGTTCTATATATAGGTTGGAGAATGGACCATTTCATACCATGGTTGTCCCACTATTCCGCTGCTATATATGGTACATCATTTTTGTATTTACAGTGTCTGTTTTTGCTCAACCCTGTTTCCACTACCAAATAGCGTGACCAGTTGCGGTAGAATCAAACCGATGAGGAGTAAGGTAATCCCACCCCACAAGAAGTGGGGCGTTCCCTGCATCATCAATCGCACAAACGAAATACCACTAAATGCGAGACACAAGGTAGCAACTCTTTGTATCCATATAGGAGCAACACGTTTCTTGGAGACATCCACCGCATCAACGATGATGAAAAATACCCAACGTCCGAGTAAGCCAAATACCACAAAGGCGATTATATACACCCACCAGGGCTGCTCAACACCCAAACGCGGAAACAGAAGTGCGGCACCAATGATTGCCAACTGATTTGCAGCAATGCCCTGTGGCGCAGCCTCGAAAACATGCACTTCCCATGGTTCGGCCCAGACATAGCGCCACCAGCGGCGGATAATTGCCAGCAGGATATCGACAACTAGTATCGTGCTGCCAAGCGTCAGCAGAAAGCCCATGGTTGTTGACACCCACATTGGCTCTATTGCTACAATCGCAACAAAGGCTGCCAATACGAGCGGTGCACACAGCACCCCTGGCATCCAACTCTGCCAGAACCACAACCATGTTCCACGCTTTGTGTTGGTTGTGGTGTCTACGTCGATCTTGATGTGTTGCTGGTCTTCTGCTGATGGCTGCGATTCTGTGGAAACGGCAGTAGGCGAGTTGGTCGATGAAGGTGTATTTGCATCCGAGTCAGCCTTTGACTCATCGAGCGGCTTTCCCACCAGTGCATCGAACACCAGCACACCAACCACACCAACAACCAAAAGTGTGATTACATAGAGCCACCAAGGCTGCACAATACCCTGTTGTGGAAGGATAAACCAGGCCGCGATGACCGCCAACTGATTGGGCGTTGCACCCATCCGCCGTGGTACACGCTGTTTGTTTGGGTCAGTCTGCGGCTTATACCATCCGAGACTCTTTGTAACGAGCGCAAGTATGCTATTTACGACAACACACACCACCATCAAACTTACGACAAAACCTACTGAGGTAGCGAGTACACCGGGAGCGACAGACGCCAGAGCGATAAACCCTGCTAGCACAAAAGGAGTGCTTAGCACTGGTGGTCCCCAGTGGTAGAGAAGCCATGGCAAACTATCTTTTTCCATCTGTATGCCTCACCTGTCATTTATAAAGGTATATCAAGTTACGGCCCAACCACACGATACGAACCACATTCCTCGATCATATGTCTGTTGCGGTTATTGCTGTAATGGCCAAGGTGCAAATGAGCCGGTATGGTCGCAGGACCACCATTGCACACACCAAGATGGTTGATAAACTCAAAGTTACCATCGTTAAGGAGGCCACTGGCACGAATACGATTAAACGCCTCGGTAAGACTGAGTCCTTCCACATAGAAATCAGCCGCACGACCGACGAGGTGCAAACTGGTCCGGCTGCCTCCTGGCGGAACGTGATTCCGATCCCCACTGGTCAGCACCACCGTCGAACCAAAGAAGTCCGCAATTTCCTGTAATTCCCGACGAACCACCGGATCACTTACCGTAAAGCCATTGTAATTGACTCTGCCCGTCCCAGTAATGGGAGTACTCGTGCCATTGCTTGGTCTGGATGTACTCGTTCCCGATAAGAGCGCCGACCACGTATTTTGCCCAACAATACCATCCGGTTCGAGGCCCTGCGACTCCTGAAAAGCAATAACAGTGGGCTGAGTCTCAACAGAGCCAAACCTCCCATCAATGGCAATTTGGTAACCATGCCTATGTACTAGCTGTCGTTGGAGTGCTTCAACGACCAGACTGTGATCGCCCAAGCGTACCGTCGAGATCAGCGCCGACCAGGTATTTCGCCCAACGATTCCATCTTCTACCAAACCTCGGTCTCGTTGGAATTGGATTACCGCCGCATGTGTTTTATCATCAAACAAACCGTTGTAGGTAATATCGTAGCCTTGTTGTCGAAGCATAGCCTGCAATGTCACCACATTCTCCCCACTATCACTATAGTGGACTAAAGGCCAATCCAGGTTCGGGTTAACGGGCCGTGCCACAGGCCGCACAGTCGGGGGTGGCACTACCGTTGGACCGGATGTTGATGGAGATGATGAATTTGGTATTGATGCACCTGGCGCTGGTGCACCCGGCGCATTCGGCGTCGGGCTTGGTGCGTTCGGTGCCGGGGATGGCGTGTTTGGTGCCGGGCTTGGTGTGCTCGGTGCCGGACTTGGTGCATTTGGAGCAGGATTCGGTGTTGGTTGTGCTGGTGGGACCTGACCAGTAGGTGGCGGAGGTGGGGTAAACCAACCTAGCCATTCAGCTATCCGTTGGAAGACACTACCTGCACCAGCAAGCATAAACAAACGCTTCATGATCTGCACCGCTTTTTCGAGACCACTCCCCGAAACTGGTTGAATAATATCTTTGACAAACCATTTAATAACAGCACCGATCACACCACCAACACCACTATTCACGCCAGCCCATAACATATCACCAATGGTTTTCAGTATTTTGGCCGGGTTTTTTAAGAATTTCACAAGACCCTGCCATGTGTTTTTGAGAAACTGTAATGTCGGCCCAATCACTGGTAATCGACTCAAACGTGATGCCCAATTGGCCAACAGAGCGCTTATGCGCTGCACAAATGGTTGCTGAGCAAGCCGCTGAAGCATGGTACGCAACCCAGCGACAAAACCACCTGTTCCACCTCTTAGCCGTGCAAACCATGCGCCCAGACGACCAAACCATGGCTCCAGTCTAGTGATCAGGGGGCCTAGGATCGGCGTATTTCGCAAACGACCTAACCATTGGAGTAACCGTGGTTTGAGTGATGTGAACGCACGGGCAAATTCATCCCACCAGGTGCCCCATTTGAACTGGAGCAGCGCATTAAGGCGCTCAGGGTCACGAAACCAGCGCACCAAAGCTGAATTTGCCAGCCAACGCGCAAACCTGGTGCCACCAAGCCAGCGCACAACACGTAGATTTCTGAACCACGTCGCAATACGACCGAGTTTGAGGGCTTTGGCAAGATTGCCAAGCTTCCCGAGCAAACCAACACCAACCACAGAGAGAATATTCATAACCCACGAAAAGCCAAACCATCCCCATTGAAAATTCCCTTCAGAGTCAATACCCGACAAAAGATCGACTACAAAGCCTACGACCCCGGCAGCCCCTTGGCCCAACCAACCACTTTGTCGCCAGCTTTCGAGCAGATTGCCATACCATGCCCACTCACGCTCAGCCCAGAGCCAATCACTGGCACGTCGTCGCCAGCTCCGATGTTCATGGGTATGGGCATGCCATACCGTCGATTGTGCCCCGGCAACAGCGGGAGGTATAGCAGCAAGTTGCCCGGCAGGTAAGTGATTATTGGCAAGGTATTCCTGCCACGCCTCCTCAACAGTATCGCCTTCATACGCACCAATCGCTTCAGGATGAGGATTCGTGACATCGATAATCTGATAGCTCCCATCTGGCAGGGTTTTAAGGTAGATGTTCGGCAACATCACCTGACCAGTTTCTTCCACAATCAGAGTTGCTTTGATTGGTTCAACTGTCCCTGTAAGCAATGTTTGTGCTTCGGCCAGGGCTGCCTCAAGCTGGCTCATCAACTCGGTATTTGGGGTTGGTCGTTGTTGTAAGTCAGCGATAGCCATTTGCAGACTAGCTACATACTGGTCTGCAGGAATCGGCTCTGGAGCAGCCTCCAATTGCTGGGCCGACTGGTCCTCAGCCGTAACTACTGTTTGCGTCAATGTATGATACTGGGGTGGCTGTCCTGCGTATTGGACTTCATAGACGACAGTATGAGTACCAGGATACTGCCAACGGAAATTGCGCCATTGTCCACGCGGACCACGAATGACTGGAAGTGAACCACTACGCCATCCACGTCGAGTCAACTGCCCTACACTGGCCGGATCGGCAATGACAAAACTTCGGATACGGGGAGATTCGCCATGTGGAGCAGAACCAGGATCAAAGTTGTATGTTGCTCGATCACCAACAATTAATTGCGTTGTAGGTTCTTCCATCAGAATCTGCGCTGTAGTGCTCTGAGTTGCTGTTGGAGCAGCCTGATCTGTAATCCAGTCAGGACGCAGTTGTTGTATAAGCAAATAACGCTCATGCGGATCGCGAATTGACTCAAGCTGCTCAAGGATCTGTTCATCCGTTTGAGGCGTCACTGATGTTGGTGCTGACTGTGTAGGTGATGTCGATTGCGGTGTTGCGGTAGCTACAGGAGTTGCTGTTGGTGGAGTAGGTGAAGATGTTGCAGTTGGCCCAAACCTTGCGGTCGAATTCCCTCCGAAGAGTAACCCTGTGCCGACTGCGACACCCATTCCAGAGGCTAACAGCGCTAACTCTTGGCCAGCAGGAATCGTATCGGGCAAGTCTGATGTGACTGTTACAATGCCTGCTGTCGCTGATGGGCCAATCGCTGGGTTATTGGATAGTGTACCGGTCTGATCAGAACCCGTGGCTGTTGGTGCTATTGTTGTTGCCGGAGCCTGATCTGGTGGTTGCTGATGTTGTGCGTGAACGAGTGATATACCGAAGCCGAGACAGACCACGCTAACCCAAATAGTACGTAAAACCAACAACAACACTTGCTGGTATACGCGCACGCGGCTTCGTGGACGTGGGTGCATGATAATCTCCTCAGAGTTATGTCAATTTAAAATCACAATAATGTTGTGCTGATCAACCTTGTTTGCCTTGATACCATACGTAATTCCTGGCTTACATCATCGTCTGTAACACCCTCCGCGCGTAACTTGTGTGTCTTACCGTGTTCAAACAGACTCATGACCGAAATCCCTTTTCGCGTAACCACCGTTGAATCTCTGCTTCACAACGTCGTTTAGGCGAAGGAGGAGGCTCTTCCACCACCTGAGCAAGCAAATCTGACAAGATGTCTTGTGATCCGGTATAATCCTCCCACAGACTATAGGTCAATATCGAATGTATGTTAAAAGGTCGAAACAGCTTTCTCTGATCGAGATCAAGCACTTGTCCACGATCATCACCAATATCAAGCAGATAGCCTCGATGGTTTTGATGTCCAACAATTTTCATGGTGCTCTCACAACCCTTCCCCAAATATTGCCGTAATTGCAAAGACTATATCGCCTGTTGGATTCGTCGTTTATATTCGGCCTTATCCCATTCCCATGAGAGAAACTGCTCAAAGGCTGCGTCAATAATGGCATCAAAATGCGGTTCTGCCCGTTTCACAGCCTCATACCAGTCACGTGAGAACCCTGCGTATGGATCGAGACCGCTCTCTGCCTGCCAACGCATTTGCTGATTGATCTGGCTGGACCAGTATCGTACCTTTTGTTCAAAGGTGTATCCAGCATAGTCCGGATCACTAATAGTCTGAACATCAGCCAAACGCTTACGCTTTGCTTCTTGCATTAACTGAGTAAATTCTTCTGGTGGTAAGCGCAGTAGCTCTTCGGATGTCATATCTTCTAATTTTTTATTACTCATAACTTATTGCACCTGTGTAACAGTAATAAACCATCGATTAGTAGCTGGATCAAAACGCGGTGGTTCCATTACCCGAACCTCACTACCAGAAGGGAGGAGCAGTTCTGGTGGTGGCATTCCGCCATAGCGAACTCCATCTGCTAAATCTGAAATATCTTTCGCATTTAGATGCTCAATGGAGAAAACAACATTGACATCTGGTCGACCAGCAAAAGAAGCGTCTAATGAACCACCCGCAGATGTAAAGTCATTCCAGGTCGTAGTTGAGCCAGCAGAATAGGAATTCAAGAAATTTTGTAACTGACTATCATCGATTGAAATGCCGCGATATACATGAGTTCCGCTATAATCTGGTAGTTTGGCAAGCCCTGAATTGATGAGAGCACGCATTTCTGCTGTTTGTGCTACGTTTGTCCCTGTACGAAGCCACCCATTCAAATCACGGTAGAAGTAGTTTGTAGTATACCCCCACACCGCAAATGCTTCTGCATCAGTCAGACCATGGACATTGGCCGACTCCATAAATGTTGTAATATCATTCAGGAAACCTTGACCGGAACGTCCATTGTGATAGTTTGCAAAGTACGCATAGATGTCATCATCAGACTTACCAAAGGTTCTCAGTGCTGCAACAAAGTCATCTGGCAGAGCCGCCTGCATCATTTCTGGTGTTACAGTCTCAAACATACCAATAGCGGGAGATACACTAGGATTGTCCAGTAAACGACGCATCATTGTTGGGTCACTTAGGGCAAGCTCCATGTATTCGGGGTGCGCAGCAAACTGCGCCATCAGATCAGGCTGCTCTCTCAAACGCTGGAAGACTGCTGGATCATTGAAAAACCGATTGGCAACATCGAGTGAAACACCACTCCGCTGCAGACTTTGTACCCAGGCAGCAAAATCAGTTGGTACATGACCAGGCATTCTGCCCCATGTCCGCCATAAACCTTGCAAAGTGGCCGGATCATAGTTTTGGTTGGCTAAGATTTGCTGAAGCACCGGTGAGCTATTGATAGTATCACGTAGACCACTGGGTACATCAGGGAGATTAACAGCACCACGAATGCGACTGAAGTCTACTTGGCTCAGACCTGCCCCTAATACGATCAACCCACCCAATTGAGCAGCACTCGTGAGCACTTCACGAATTGCTTCTTGTTTTCGCAACTCTGAGAGATCGCTATTACGAATTGCTTCAATTTGTTGGTAATATTCATTGGTGAGAAGAATCGCACTCGTGACATCCGTTCCTGTTCCAACGATTTCCAGTGCAACACCCATTCGTCCTACCTGACGAACACTTAGTTGCGTTCCAGCCCGTGCTAATGCCCCACCGACAAGCAAACTACCCGCAAGATCAAGTAATTCTAGCTGTGTTTGGGTGTTCCAGGTTAAATTGCCGTGCTGCGCACGATCTGCCATACTAAGCCCTGCTGAAAGTGCTCCAGCCCCTGCTGATGCCCCCAATGCACCAATGATGAGGCCTCCAGGGATTTGACCACCAGGAACAAACATGAGCACAACTCCAGCACCGAGAGCAACAAAGGAAAAGATGCCAAGCCCATTACTCCACTGCTGGAGCGTGCTTTGTCCATCACTATGGGTATTCCATAGATCAGTTGTCGCATCGACACCATCAGGTGGTGTCGCAGCAATTTGGCCGGCAGGAAGCGTATTGTTACGAAGAAAATCCTCCCAGGCTTCCTCAGCCGTATCACCTTCATAGGTCCGTGCTGCATCGGGATGTGGATTAGTTAGATCAACTACTGCATAACCATCTTCGGTTTGTTGAAGGAAAAGCGTTAGGGGAATAGCCTGTGAGGTCTCATCCGCCACTAACACCGCTTGGATAGGTGTTCCACCTTCTGCAAGAAGCTCTGTAGCATTTTCAACTGATGCACGGAATTGTTCCAACCGATCTTCATCTCCCCCACCTTGTTGCTCCACCTGTTGTAATGTTGTTTGCAATGAGAGTAAATACAAGTCAGGATTCAATGGAGTCGGCACTTCTTGCAAACGTTGCGCGGCCAATTCGTGACGCTCAACGACCGTTTGTTGGAGCGTATAATATCGCGGTAGTTGACCCTCATACTGAACCTCATACACAAGCGTGTGAGTTCCAGGAATAGTCCAATGGGCATCTTCCCATTGATTACCATCAGGATCAGGCACATATGTGGGAACTCCCTCTTGCCCAGCCAACTGAGGATCATTAATCACAAAGCCACGAACACTTGGTGGATTAGTAATATCATACAAGACATTACCGAGATTCATCGCATAATCAACTTCACTTCCTGCGCCTATCTCAGTCAGCGGATTTTCCATTACGATATGCGCATGATCACCAATCTCTGCTGTTGGGTATGCCTGATTGGTTATGAGATCGGGGCGCTGTTCCTGTACCATCAAGAAACGCTCATAAGGATTGTGAATGGCATCAAGGTCTTCCAGTAAAGCCTCATCGGGACGCCCGACCACCATTATTCTTAACCTGTCTTCATCAGTTGCATTCTGTGCAACTGGCCCCCAATGAAAGTTAATACCGCCAGGTTGGATCGTGGCAATTGGATGGTCGGCTAGCACACGGGCACCTTCGACTCGCTGTAAGATAATTGACTCTTCTCGTACGACCAAATGAAAATCCGTGTTCACCCAAGCCTGACCTGTCCGTAACAATCGTTGCCAGAACACAGGTGGTTGACCCTCGATTTGTTGTGAAACAGGACGTGCCCACGCTGGCCAGGTAAATGGTCCAGATGGAGCGACTGGAGAGGGGCCACCGCGCGCCAGACCTGCGCCAGCAGCCAGACCAACACCTGCCGTGAGCAAACCTAGAGCTTGATTAGCCGCATTTTCATTGGTAACATCTGTTGTCACATTTGGAATGCCTGTAGCTGTCGTGGGATCTACCACTTGATTACCTGGTGGTATTGCATCAGGGGGTGTGGCGGGAACAATTGGCCCTGTTTCTGACGCATAATTATCTGGATCAGTGACATCGGGTGGATTCTGGGTCTGGGCGTGGGTAACCGACACACCATATCCAACAAAGATGATGGCAATCACCATAAGTTGGAATAGCATATGTCGATAGCTATACATTGCACGCCGGAAACGACGTTGTTGATGCCCCCAAGACCGCATACAACCTCCTCACCACCAGTCTATTGATACTGATGATCGTGTGTCATTCGTGCGAGACAACCATTCAATGGGGAAGGGCGACCCACACTTGTTCATAGTGTTATGACTAAAAGTATAGCAATATTAGGGGATGGATGGCTAGCAGATGGTGTAAACAGAATGTAACGAAGTTCTATAAAACGCAGGTTTGTAGGTTCTGACAATCAACCCAAGGGACATGCCATACTATCTAACATCTGACACCAACAAAAAATGCAACCCCCGAAGAGGTTACATTTATTGACACCTTCATGATGTGTCGGTGAGGTGCCAAGGGCCGGGCTCGAACCGGCGACCCTAGCATTTTCAGTGCTATGCTCTACCAACTGAGCTACCTTGGCTTGAGAACGGAAGCTAGAAATCCGAGACTGAGAACATGCTAGTCGAACTGCTAGCTCCCGTCCTCAGGTCCTCGAACCTCACATCTCTGGTGGGCGATGACGGGCTCGAACCGCCGACATCCTCGGTGTAAACGAGACGCTCTACCAACTGAGCTAATCGCCCATCGTGGTGCCGAGAGTGGGACTTGAACCCACACGGGCATTACTGCCCACTAGGCCCTCAACCTAGCGCGTCTGCCAATTCCGCCACCTCGGCACTTCGTGAAATTATACGCCAGTGCTACGAAGTTGTCAACTTGAGCGACCAAGGAAGATGAAGCGCAAAAAACAAAAGCACTCTGTGGATTGTATGCTACCATATGCGAAGGAGCATAACGTTCAAAAATGGACACAGCATGCAGCGAGATCTCAGAATTGACACGTTCACATCGCTTTCGTTCCAGCATCCATTTCGCAAGTATCAGCGCATGATTCTGGCACAGGTTGAGGGTAATCCAGACGCTCAGACTTACCACATTGTTGCGCCACCAGGCTCTGGAAAAACCATTGTCGGGCTGGAGATGATTC
Source organism: Chloroflexota bacterium (assembly GCA_039178835.1). Lineage (GTDB taxonomy): Bacteria > Chloroflexota > Chloroflexia > Chloroflexales > Roseiflexaceae > AL-N1. The sequence continues at coordinate 6,455 of JBCDFA010000095.1, read as the reverse complement.
GACGTTTTGGGGAGCCAGCCGTTGTGTTTGCCCCAACTACAACCATCCAACAACAGTGGCAGGAGAAAGTCCACCTCTTTACAGATGATCCAGAGTACACCACCTCGTTAGTCAGCCAGAACCCACTTGAACTGGCACTAATCAACATCTTTACCTATCAACTTATCTCTACACCAGGCCAGGCCAGCGAGAACAAACGTCACATAGCCCTTCAACAGTGGATCGATGATCTCTTGAGCGACGGGCAGGTGAGCGATACAGCGGCAGCACGGACACGAATTGAGACTCTTCAACAAAACAATCCACGCCATTATGAACGTGAGATCGCCCAAAGATACCGGCGCATCAAACGTGAGTTATTGCGGAAAGATGATGTCGATGTTGCTCATTTTCTGCACCCGAATGCCCGTGCGCTTATCGAACGGCTAGTGGCGTATGGTGTTAAAACGATTGTGCTGGATGAATGCCACCATCTGCTCGACTACTGGGCCATTGTGTTGCGCTACCTGATTCGTTGCATCGACAACCCACGAGTCATTGGTTTGACTGCAACGCTCCCTAGCCTTGATGATGGCGACGAGTATGAGAATTACACGAGTCTGCTTGGCGACGTAGACTTTGAAGTCCCTACACCTGCCGTGGTCAAGGAGGGCGACCTGGCCCCCTACCGCGACCTGGTGTACTTTGTTGAGCCAAGTAAACGTGAGTTGTCGTATCTGGAGAATATTCAAGAGGCGTTTGAAACAACGACGAATGATATCACGAACAGTGAGCGCTTTCATAATTGGCTTATCTCTACCATTCTGGAGCGCCCGGAGGACGATGGAACGACTATTCCGTGGGAAACGTTTCTGTATAATCAACCGCTCGTTTCTATAGCCGGGCTCCGTTTTCTGCATCGTATCAAACATCCGATCCCCAGTGATATCATCATACCGACTGAGGCACACGAAGATCTGACACTTGATGATTGGTTGGTGTTGCTGGAACGTTATGCATTTGATGAACTCAAATTGAGTGCAGACTTTGACGATCATCACCAGTTGGCCCAACTCCGTCGCATTTTGCTGCCGTTTGGGTTGACCCTCACCGAGCGTGGGTTGCGCCAGGGACGTTCAGCAGGCGATCTGGTACTGGCGCTCTCCGAGGCCAAAGATGTGGCGGTTTCTGAAATTCTCGAGGCTGAAGATAAACACATGGGAGAGCGCTTGCGTGCCGTCGTAGTGACCGACTTCGAGCGCATGTCGAGTGGTGTCCAGCGCAATCTCAAGGACGTGATGGATGCCGACGCAGGGAGTGCATTGCGGGTCTTTCGCCATCTGGTCACCGATGATGCAACGGGCCACCTCGATCCCATCCTGGTGACTGGCAAAACCGTGATGGTTGACGCCGACCATGGGCAGGAACTCCTCGATCACTTTAATGCATATCTCAAACAACAGGGCTTACAGGCGACGTGCACCTATCGCGAGACAGACATTCCCTACATTCTCGAAGTTGTGGGAGAAGGGCGCGATTGGTCTTCACGGACTTATGTCCGTATGATCACCAAGGTGTTTGAGCAGGGAAAGACTCGCTGTCTGGTGGGAACACGCGGCATCTTTGGCGAAGGATGGGACTCGCTCAGTCTCAACACCCTGATAGATCTGACGAGCGTCACGACCAGCACATCGGTGCAGCAACTACGTGGGCGCAGTATTCGCCTGGACCCAAGATGGCAGCGCAAGGTGGCCCATAATTGGGATGTCATCTGTGTTGCACCAACGTTTGAGCGCGGCAATGCAGATCTCCGCCGCTTCGAGCGACGGCATGGCCACTACTGGGGGGTGCTCTCCGTCTCCGAGTGGGACCAAAGTCTAGGCGACGCATTGCAAGTCCTCTCTGGCAAAACGCTGGGCGGTCAGACACGATCAGCGATTGTCAAAGGGGTGCTGCATGTCGATGCAGATCTTGCGTATGATATGGCAACCAAGAAATTTGCCAGGATACCGTTCGGCAAATATACAAAAGCTATGCTGCGCCAGATACCACAGCGTGATCGTGTTTACGATATGTGGGGAATTGGCGACGAGTATAGCAACTTTACCTATACTGCGACACGACTCCAGGCAGACGATCTGAAAATTCGCACCGTATTTACCATTGAGCAAACGATCAAACGTGTGCTGCGGGAATTTCGGGCGACACTGTTGGCCAGCATACTCTCAGTCAGCTATTTGCTGTTCTACTTGCTGTTCCGCAGCGTTACGCCGAACATAAACGCAACACCTATAACGCTACTCACCATCATCGGCATTGGATTTGTTATTGGCCTGTTGGTTGTCATTGGCATAAACGCACGTGGGGCCTACCAGATCGGGCGCACACTGCTCCTTGAACAACCACCAGATGCGATCCTACTTGATGTAGGCCGGGCATTGCTGGCATCATTGAAAGAAACAGGGCTGGTCAGTCGTAACCTACAACCTGATTATGTACGAGTCATCGAGCAAACGGACAACAGCTACCAGGTTTTGCTTGACTATGCGTCGCCCGAAGATGCCACAACCTTTGTCACTGCCTACCGCCAAATCTTCGCACCGGTGCGAGACCAACGCTACCTGGTAATGCGTGACGACACCCGATTGCCGCACGTGACATTCCAATCTGTGTGGGTAGTAGTACACCAATGGTTCCAGCAAACGAGTCTCTATAAACCAGCTTATCACCCTGTTCCCGATGTACTGGCTACTCGACGCGAGCGTGCCGATGCGTTTGCACAATACTGGAAGCATTATGTCGGGGGAGGAAAACTCGTGTTTACCCGTAGCGAGACCGGACGGCAGGTATTGCTCGAAGCCCGTTCACAACAACGCCCAAAGGCGCCGAGTCTCGCATTTGAAATCTGGCGCTAATAGTTCCTCACGAGGAGGATATGAGTAAGGAAACAACAGTAACCCGTCTTTCAGTGGTCGAGTTGGCACGTCGTATCCGCGAACAAGAGATATCACCAATCGATGTAGTTGAAGCACATATCGCACGCATCGAAGCAATCAATCCACATATCAACGCACTGGTCACATCCACATTCGAAGCAGCGCGCCACGAAGCCCGGCAAGCTACGAAGGCCATTGAACAAGACCAACTACTCGGACCTTTGCACGGGGTTCCATTCACCGCTAAGGATTGTCTGGACGTAGCAGGCGTTCGCTCGACCACCGGCCTTACTTCACGAACAAATCGCTATCCCGATCAGGATGCCACCGTTGTTGCACGGATGCGACAGGCAGGTGCGATCCTGCTTGGCAAAACGAATGTCCCGGACAACTGTTGGGCACAGGAAAGTGACAACCTGCTCTTTGGGCGCACCAATAACCCATGGGACCTGGGACGGACACCTGGTGGTTCCAGCGGAGGCGAGGCAGCGATCATCGCAGCTGGTGGCTCCCCTCTGGGCATCGGCTCTGATATCGCGGGCAGCATTCGGCTTCCGGCCCATTTTACCGGCATCGTTGGGTTGCGCCCTACCAGCAACACCTTGCCCGAAACCGGCAACTGGCCCCCTGCCGATGGTCGTCTGGCCGATATGGAGGCGATTGGGCCGATGACGCGGCGGGTCGAGGATGCGCTACTGGCCTTTGAGGTATTGCGTGGCCAGAAAGTTGCGATTGATGAGGTTGACTTATCAGATGAGCGCGTCGCATTCTGGTTTAGCGATGGCATCGTGCCGTGTAGCAAAGCGGTTGCGGGTGGCGTGCGGGCGGCCGTCAATGTGCTGCAACAGATCGGCATGGAAGCCGTTGAAAAACGACCTCGTGCACAGCTTTCTAACGGTCTTGGTTGGACAGCCTACTTTGGCGACGTCGAACGGGATGCCGTTGCACGAGGCTTTGGCGATGGCATCGCACGCCAGCCATTCGATGAACTCCGACGTGCACTGAGCGGCACACCCCGCATAGCACCCGGCTCGCTGCTCTACTGGCTGGCGTCACACTACAGTTCCATCGCATTGCACGCCCTCGGTATTGACGGCGTACAGTGGCGCGAAGAGCTGCGTGAACAGTTCTTCAATCTGGTTGGTGAGCGTGGGGTCACGATCTGCCCTATCTTCCCCGTCACCGCACTGCGCCACGGCTGGATCAGAAGAGTACTCGCCCCACTCACAACCATTCATTACCAGGCGTGGATCAATCTGGCCGGGCTGCCTGGATTGACGGTGCCAGTCGGACGCTCAAGAAATGGGTTACCAGTTGGCGTGCAGATCGTGGGCGCGCCAGGAGCCGAACGAGTCATTCTAGCAGCAGGTTTAGCCATACAGCGACAACTCATGCCAGAGTGGCAGGGACCAACGCTTTGATGGTAGTATCGAAAGTGCATTTGTGTGCTGTATCACATCTGTAACCTGTAAATGCCACTATAGTAACAAACATAGCACATCATATAATTCTATCGAGGTGGTTTTATGGCCTCTACAAAAAAACGTTTAGTTATTATCGGCGGTGTGGCGGCTGGCATGAGTGCGGCTGCCAAAGCCCGTCGCAGCAATCCAGATCTGGATATTACCGTGTTTGAAAAGGGCGAATGGATTTCCTACAGCGCGTGTGGGCTCCCCTACCTCGTCGGAGGGCTGGTCGAAGGGCCAGATCGCTTGGTCGCTCGCACCGTTGAGCAGTTTGCCCAGCAGGGCATCACGGTAAAACTGCACCACACTGTGACCGAAATCAATCCAGCACGCCACACGATCACGGTGGTCGATGGCGCTGCACCAGATCAACCTATCGAAGTCCCCTATGACACATTGCTGGTTGCCACCGGCGCACGACCACGACGCCCCAACGTGACAGGGATCGACCTTGAAGGTGTATTCAACCTCTACGTGATGACCGATGCGTTGGCAATGCAGGAATACATCAGCAAACATCAGCCTCGTCACGCCGTTATTGTCGGTGGTGGGTACATCGGGCTGGAGATGGCCGAAAACCTGGCGCATCTGGGCCTCAAAATCCACGTGGTTCAGCGCCCACCACAACTTTTCTCACATATCGACAAAGAGATTGCAGAGGAAGTTGCCAAAGAACTAGAACGCAATAATGTCGATCTTTCCTTGTCAGACAGTGTGCTGGAAACCTGCGAGGGTGACCATGGCCGGGTCAGTTGTGCAATGACATCACAGGGGCGCATCCAGACCGATCTGCTGCTGCTCTCGACCGGCATTCAACCAAATGTCGAAGTGTTCGCGCAGGCTGGCGGGAAGCTTGGTGAGACGGGTGCTATCGCCGTTGATGAATACATGCGCACCAACCTGGAGGGCATCTACGCAGCAGGCGATTGCACCGAACACCTGCATCGTCTGACGGGCAAGGCCGACTGGGTGCCACTCGGCACCACTGCCAACAAGCAAGGGCGTATTGCTGGCGAAAATGTGGCTGGTGGCGAAGCGGCATTCAAGGGCATCCTTGGCACAGCCATCACACGGGTATTCAACCTCGGCGTTGGTATGACGGGACTCAACGAAGCCAAAGCGCAGGCCACCGGATTTGACTACGCAACTGCCGTGATCGACTCAACCGATATCGCTGGATACTATCCCGGTGCCGGACCACTACGAGTCAAAATCATTGCTGAACGCGGCACCGGACGGCTGCTCGGTGGGCAGGTCATTGGCACAGGCGGCGTCGATAAACGCACCGATGTGTTGGCAACCGCACTCCACAACGAGATGAACGTCGAAGAGTTATCATGGCTCGATCTGAGCTATGTGCCACCGTACAACAGCGTGTGGGACCCGGTGCATGTCGCAGCGCAGGTCGTAGCGAAGAAGGTGTGAGATTAGGGATTAAGGGTTAAGGGTTAGGGATGCGGAGCAAGAGGCTGGGGCCTAGAGATGGAGGGGTTAGAGGTTGAGAAGCTGGATTATCCGTAATTGGCGTCTGCCGAGAATTTCGTAAGGGCGAGCTGCATAGCAAAAAGAGCATCCTCTGTCGGGGCCGCCCCCTGTGGCGGCCCTCAAACCCCACACCCGCGGCCTTCGACAGGCTCAGTCCGCGCTGCTACGCCCACCAGACTACCACAAACCATGCCCGCTTATATTGGCTGACTATCCGACATTTCGTGCGCCCTGAGGCATCCGCCCCCTCCATTCTTCACACCACCCAACTCGCTTGCGGGTTGCCAAGGCATAGCGCCTGGACCGGGGTACGCGAGGGTGGCGGCCCACCCTCGTGAGCAATACCTTCTTGGTTGTCGATCAGCAATATCTTCGCTGAGACAAATCACCTGCGAAAAAGAGCAACCTCCATTGAGGCTGCCCAATCCCACCGACGCACGGGGCTCAAGCCCCGTGCTTATAACCCCGCCCGTTCAAACGGGCGCCGCGCCCATTCCGCTGTACCCCAAAGTCTACCGTCGGGGCCGCCCCCTGTGGCGGACCGCAAACCCCACACTCCGCTGCCTGAGCTTGTCGAAGGCGGCAGCGC
>JBCDFA010000094.1:0-22403 GCA_039178835.1 Chloroflexota bacterium | reverse complement strand
CTATACAAACCTCTTCGTATACTGCTACTCAAAGGGCTTCATAAATCCATATATGAAATTTTCAACAGTAGAATAGATTGACAAAGAAAATAAAGTGTGTAAATCGAAACCAGGCAAGCCGCCCAACTTGCCTGGTCCGTGAAGGAGGGAGAACACATTCGATCCGGTCACCTCACCATTACAGTGAACAGATCTCGTCGATGTATGTAGTATGGCATAACGAACTTAGAGCGATATGAAAACAAGGTAAGGAGAAGATGAGAAAGTTATTGTTCATATTCCCCTATGTTGGCGCTTTCACATCCTCAAGCAAATCGTTCTCGGTACCGGTTTGATCAGGTCGACGAAGTGACTCAACCAAACGCTGAATTTCCATTGATGGTGCCGGCGTCCTGAGTGACACAACGATAGTAAGAATGAAATTTACTGTTAAACCAAATACGCCTGCTCCAAGGTGGCTAATACCCAGAACATTGAATGATGGATTAATGTAATTCATCACCATGTAGAAGATCGTCACCGAAAGACCGCCAATGATACCAGCAATTGCGCCGGGACCATTCGCACGCTTCCAGAAAATACCAAGCAATAGAATTGGGAAGAAAGATGCCGCAGCAAGCGAGAAGGCCCAAGCCACCATTTGTGCAATCAGTGCCAACCGTGGAAGTGCTGCTAATGCTGCACACGCGGCTCCAATGAGAATCATAGCCTTACCGACAAAAATACGTGACTGGAGCGATGCTTTCGGGCGCAGAGTACGGAAATAAACATCATGTGCGACAGCAGATGCAATTACCACAAGCAAACCATCAGCTGTTGAGAGCGCCGCCGCCAAGCCACCCGCAGCTACCAATGCTGCCACTGTGTACGGCAACCCAGCAATCTCCGGTGTCGACAGCACGATCAAGTCACCACTAATGCGCAATTCTTCATACTCAAGGGTGCCGTTTGCATTAGTGTCCTCAATCGTAAGCAAACCAGTTGTGACAAACGGCTGAACCCAGGGCAATGGCTGACCGTTATCTCCCAACACGGTCGTGAATTGATCTCCACCTTCTTCGATAGTCGTAATCGGTTGACCCACCACATTCTGCAGAATTTCCCAACGTGAGAACGAGGCGTATGCTGGTGCTGTGAAATAGAGCAAAAAGATGAAGAAGAGCGAGTAACCAACACTTTTCCGGGCTGCCTTGACTCCTGGAACCGTATAGAAACGAATAAGCACATGGGGAAGTCCGGCAGTACCAACCATAAGACAGAACATGAGTGCCAAGAAGTTCCACGGTGTCCCCAGCCAGCCTGTTTCTGTTTTTTCTTCTGGTGCAGGTAGTCCCATCTGCTCTGCAGTACTGACTGCTTGGGAATTACTTAGTGGTGTGGTAAATGGTTCCACATAATTGGTGTCTGGGCCAATCTTCTCCTGCTCCAATTGCACCACTTCTTGCAACGCTTCACCATACATGAGCTGAGGAATGGGCACACCGGTAAATTCAAGCGCAATCATTGTCACAGGAATCATGTAGGCAATAATCAGAATAATGTACTGGGCAACCTGTGTCCAAGTGACAGCTTTCATACCACCTAAGAAAGAGCACACAAGCACACCCAAAAGCCCCAAAACAACCCCCTGCCAGTAGGCAACACCAACAAGGCGACTCATAATAAGACCAACACCACTAACCTGTGCCGTAACGTAGGTGAAGGAAACAATGATCGCAGCAATAGATGCGACCACACGTGCAGCATTTCCCTCATAGCGGGCTCCTACAAAGTCGGGTATAGTGTACTGCCCAAACTTACGTAAGTAAGGTGCAAATAAGAGTGCCAGAAGCACATAGCCACCAGTCCACCCCATAATATAGGCCAAACCATCGTAACCAATGAGCCAGAGTGTACCTGCCATCGAGAGGAAGGATGCCGCACTCATCCAGTCTGCCCCTGTCGCCATACCATTTGCGATTGCTGGAACCGACCGACCAGCAACATAATACTCATCAAGACGCTTGGTACGACTCATGATACCAATAGTAGCATACATCCCCAATGTAAGGATTAAGAATAAATAGCCAATACCTTGACTACCGATAATGCCGGCTGTTTCGAGTAACCCAACCACAATTGAAAAGATAATGAGGCCAATCGTAAAATAGGTGTAGCGTCGCGCAAGTGTACTCCCCCAAAATCCCCCAGACTCCCGCTTTGGTGCAACTGCCATAGTTGTGTTCTCCTTTCAAAATCGGCTTATTCTTCTTCAACACCGTACTCACGGTCAAGACGTCCTATGCGCCATGAGTAGTAAAAGATCAGCAACACAAACACGATCAGTGAACCCTGAGAACCCATGTAGTACCCGAGCGGAAATCCAGTCAAAATCGTAATTTGATTTAGCTGCTCTACAAACAAGACCGGAATGTAAGAGACAGAAAACCAGATAACCAGTAGAATGGAGATAAGACGAATGTTGGCACGCCAGTATCCCTCAGCATCAACCTCACGTGTGGCTTGCTCATTGGCAGGTGTGGTCTTCATTGAGCCATCAGGCTGCGTCATAGCACCAACTCCTTTACATTCAAAACCAAAAGACCATTTGTCGCGTACATGCTCTAGAATCACAACGTATTTGCGAAGAAGCCCCCCTTTCAAAACTAGCATAGATACTGATATGATAGGCAACGTTGCTGTTAGTACTGCAACCCTAATCTGTCGTCGTCATCAACTGACGTCAACGTTACAGGAGAACATCGTGAAAACACCCCAAACAGACGATCCACGTATCTACTACACTATTGTTGGTGTTTCAGCGCTACTGTGTTTTGCTTTTTTATTGACAAATAGCTTCTGGCTCACAACAGCCATTATGTTGATGGGTGGATTACATCTTGCCAGACATTTTCCTCATATCGAAGAATTTATCGTGATGGATCCATTGTTGATCTGGTTTCGGCGCTTATCACCCCTCATTATCATTGGCATTTTTGTCATGGTTATGTTGATCAACCACTACCAAAATTAAGGCAGCACCATAAAACCAGACATTGTAGTCTATCAAAAAGCGACATTCAGACAGGCTCGCAATGGATCGTGAGATTTCACAGTCCATTGCGTTTTTTGGGTCCCGAACGTACCAAAGCATCTGATATGCTGGCAATCAATAATTGTTTGTATATGAAGATATTATTGGTGTGATATACGTTGTGAGACTGATAATAGCAGAACTTTGCAAATTGAGCATAACGCTAATGTAAAGTTTGTGTAAAGTTGCTTTTTAACCTTGTGACCTGTAGAATAAACCTACCGTAATAGAGGATTACAAAACTATCTACAGAGAGTGTATCATGACAGGATTATTTCTTCGGCTGCGTGAACAAAGCACTGTCCAAAAGGGTGTCGGTCTTTTTGTGTATGGGTTCATTACGTTTATGGCCATTTATCTGCTGGGGAATAGTTTTTTTAATGATTTTGTCATTTTCCGTATTTTTGAGTTCCTCTGGTTTATCCATATTGTGATTATCTGCAATAAGATTCAACAGAGTCAACGAGAGTTGTTACTTATCGCGCTTGTCGCATTAAGTCCGGGGATAGTAAACAATATTTTAGAACTTTTCTTCCCCTGATCCTGGTTTACGAGAAGGAGTTGAGGTCTCTGCAATCAAATTGTAAGGTCTTTCTATTGATCGTGTCGGGCGAGGGCAGTACGATAAAGCACAATCTTATTGTATTGACCTCGTACACAAGTATATAGGAGGACTGTATGTTTGGTCGCCGAGAAGCTCAACATGTATCTAACGTACCCCACAAAGAGGACCAACACCTCGACCTTGCCTTACTTCCTGATATTTCCGATATCACAACACCTGAGACAGAAAATGGAACCACGCTAGGGGAGCAATTGGAGCCAACGACACATATTGATGGGCTGACAGATACAGACCCTTCTAATCTTCCCACACCGAAACCATTTGCTCCTGCGACTTCAACCAGCAGCCCCGCTACAGATGATACAACGACGATTAAAGGTGTAGCTGAGAGCGTTATTGGACCGGATGACTTTTTCGATGGCACGTATCGATCAGAACGTGGTGTTCGTATTCAAGGAACCGTGCGGGGATCTATTGAGTCTCAACAATATATCTTTGTAGAGGCAGGTGCACAGGTAGAGGCCAACCTCTCGGCGGAGGAGATTACCATCGCAGGGAGCTTTCATGGTAATATTGAATGCCGCCAACGGCTAATCATTACTCATAGCGGAACCATTCATGGCAAGGTCCAAACAAGTCTCTTAATTGTTCAGGAAGGTGGCACTCTGGATGGCGAATTGCATATGGTGGCTACAGAAACAATCTCCATCAATCAGTAAACTATCCAACCATCTTGAGATATTCACGGATCATAAGCGCAGCTGTGGCACCTTCACCTGCCGCTGATGCTGCCTGTTTAGTTGCACCAGCCCGCACATCCCCCGCAGCAAAAACGCCAGGGATACTCGTCATAAGAGTGCGATCAGTCATAACAAAACCATATGGATCTGTTTCTACCTGCTCTTTAACAAGTTCATTATTGGGCGAGAGACCAATAAACACAAAAACACCGTCATAAGACCATTTGTGTGTTGTGCCATTTGAGTGGTCTTCCACGATGATAGAATCCAGTCGCTGATCTCCTGTAAACTCCTTGATTTGATGATCAACGATCACCGACATGTGCTCCATTTCCGCAACCTTGCTCTGAAGAATCTGGCTTGCTTTCACCTGTGTGCCACGGACAGCAATATCAACCTGTGAGGCAAACTTAGTTAGAAACAGCCCTTCCTCAAACGCGCTATTTCCACCACCCACAACCAACACACGTTTATCTTTGTAGAAAGCCCCATCGCAAGTGGCACAAAAATGAATATTAGTCCCAATCAATTCATCTTCGCCAGGAACCCCGAGGCGGCGGTAGCGTGCGCCAGTGGCGAGCAACACGGCTTTAGAACTATATTCAACATCATCAGATGTCTTCACACAGAGATATGGACCCTCTTGGTAGATAGCCTGCACTTCCTGAGCAGACAAGGTTTCGGCTCCAAAACGCTGGGCTTGATGAGTAAGGCGTTTGGCAAACTCACTGCCAGGAATACCTTCATCAAATCCAGGAAAATTATCAAGAACCTGAGTGATACCCGTCTGACCGCCAAGTCCGGCCTTCTCAACAACAAGTGCATCCATCCCTTCGCGCGCCATATACAATGCTGCAGTCAATCCAGCAGGACCACTACCGACAACAATAGCATCGTAGAAACTCCGTTTCGCCCGCGTTTGCAGACCAAGTTTGGCCGCTAACTCAGCGTTAGAGGGTTCAACGAGGATAATACCATCAGGAAAGACAATGGTTGGAATGATACGTTTGCCATTGTTGGTTTGCTCAACAAACGCCATGGCCTCTGTATCCTGCTCAATATCAATATTTGTGTACGGAACACGTTGTTCACCAAAAAATTGTTTTGCACGCTTGCAATCAGGGCACCATACGGTACTGTAAACAACAATCTCGGATGCATTCTCGCTCACAAGCAGATCCTTATAGATGAATACGAATCAGATCACAGCCAAGTAGGTGATGTGTAGTATAGCAAATACGACCAAACGTCCCGGACACTCGCTTTCTGCACCACCCAGAGAAGCTACTTTCAGGTACGGAGCGTTTACATCATTGGAATAGTGTGATTAACTAATAAAAAGGTTATTCACCAACTGGAGACAATAAGTATCCCTTACCACGTACATTCAGAATGTATCGAGGGGTACTGGGATCTGGTTCTAATTTCTGTCGCAGATGATGAATATGGGGTTTAATTAATTCACCTGCTTCAAGTTCTGCCGCGTCATACCCCTGTGCACAACGAACAAGTTGAGCATATGAAAGCATGGTGCCAGCATGTTCTGCAAGACAGAGCAAGAGGCGAAATTCGGTTGGTGTGAGTGAGAGGGTGCGATTGTTGAGCGTCGCTTCCTGACGCCAGGTATCAAGTTGCAGTGCGCCGACAGTGACACTACGCTCAGACGAACCAGCATTGGCATCCGATTCGTTTGTTGAACTATTCCGTAACTCTTGTACAGCTGTACCCACCACATCAAGGAGTGCACGCTGACGCAATTGTTGAGCACGCTCAGTAATAGCTGCTTCGACACGCTCAATGACCCGTCCTGGTTCAGTTGTTTTTAAGAGATAATCGAAGACTCCCTGGTGCAAACCTTCTATGGCTGTTTCCAATGACCCGTGACCTGTCAGAACAATGATCGCCAAGTCGTTTTGGCGTTGTCGTGCCGCAGCAACCACATCCATCCCGCCCATACCCGGCATCTTGAGATCAACAAGTAACAGATCGAAGGATTGCTGTTCAAGCAGTTTTACAGCATCCTCTCCATTTTCTGCTGGTGTAACATCATGACCGGCACGTTGTAACAAGGCACTTAACGTCAAACGAATGTTCGCTTCATCATCCACAAGCAAAATACGTGAAGGTTGGCTCATCATTACTCTCCTGGGCCAGATTTACAGCAAGTAGAGGCAGTTTGCGTACCCTTAATCGTAGCACTCGCAGAACTATGTGTCAAATGTATCTTGATATATTTGATTGAGAAGCCACATTACTGGTATTCATATTGTTGTTGATGAACATAGGCATACGCATAAAACAGGAAAAAATCCCCATCTAACACAGGAAATTCTGCCCTTATCCGTTTTCGGCATTGTGCGTATTATAGGTATGTGCAAATAGAGGGTAGGCTATCTTCAATGTCTACATCCATTTTGACTCACGAAGAGTAGTACATTTAGGGCGTTGTTACCCGTCATCACTTTTCTCGTGACGCGATGAAGCGAAACTTTGAGGGTTTCCATGAGGAACCTCTGCCCGTGCACATTTATTATTGGTGTGTATCAGTAAAGAGCACACCTGAATCAGGGATAGAATAGTGAACAGAATATGTTGTTACATTAGGCTGTTTGGAGCACAACGATAATGGATACCCTTACCTTGGTTGCTGTTTTTTCAGGATTCGGATTGTCATTAACCGCACCATGGTTACACCGTATCAGTCGCGGAGCTACCGGATGGCTCATCGCACTCCTACCATTTGGTCTTGCAATGTATTTTCTAAGCCTCATTGGCTCGGTGGCGGCGGGTGAGACTATACGGGTTTCATATCCGTGGGTGCCAACATTTGGTATTAATCTATCATTTGTCATTGATGGACTAGGCCTTATGTTTGCTTTACTCATTACAGGCATTGGTACCCTGATAATGATTTATGCAGGTGGCTATCTGGCAGGTCATCCGCAACTTGGGCGATTCTTTGCTTTTATTTTGCTTTTCCTGGCAGCCATGCTGGGGGTCGTCTTATCAGACAATCTACTGGTTATGTTTGTGTTCTGGGAGTTGACAAGCATCAGTTCCTACCTTTTGATTGGGTTCAAACACGCAGATGAGAAATCGCGTAAATCGGCGCTACAGGCCTTGCTTATTACAGGCTCGGGGGGGCTGGCACTCCTGGCAGGGGTTATCCTGCTACGCATCATTGGTGGCAGCTGGGAAATATCAGTTCTGGCCAACAACAGCGAGGCGATTCGCTCCAGCCCACTTTATTTGGGAGCCTTCATTCTGATTGTGCTGGGAGCCTTCACGAAGTCTGCTCAGTTTCCCTTCCATTTCTGGTTACCGGGAGCCATGGCAGCACCAACCCCAGTCAGTGCTTACCTCCACTCTGCGACCATGGTTAAGGTTGGTATTTATCTGTTAGCTCGCTTAAACCCGGTTATGGGTGATACAGTAATCTGGCAAACAACCCTTGTCGCTGTTGGAACAACAACCATGGCATATACGGCCTATCTAGCAATATTGCAGACCGATCTCAAACGGATTCTGGCATATTCAACGGTCAGCGCACTAGGAACGCTTACACTACTCATTGGCATTGGCACCGACTACGCACTCCAAGCAGCAATGATGTTTCTATTTGCTCATGCGCTATACAAAGGTACCCTCTTCATGGCTGCGGGAACCATCGAGCATGAAACTGGTACACGTGATATCACCCAATTAGGTGGGCTTTTTCGCTCACTGCCAATTATCGCTGTGGCAACAGGTGTAGCGTGTCTCTCCATGGCGGGCATGATTCCTATGGCTGGTTTTATTAGCAAGGAGCTTTTCTATTTAGCGACCGTAGAAGCCCCTTCAAATGCTGTTCTGCTTACGTCAATTGCGGTAGCTTCGAATATTCTTATTGTTGTCGTAGCAGGGATGGTTGGTATTAAGCCATTTTTCGGAGCCAAAGTACAGACTCCACAAGAGCCACATACGCCTCCGATCAGCCTCTGGCTGGGTCCTGCGGTATTAGCCAGTCTGAGTTTACTTGCTGGATTACTACCTGATATTTTTACCGAGCCTATTGTTGGTCCTGCGACCAATTCGCTACAGAGCGTACCAACTGATGTAGATATCTATTTGTGGCCAGGGTTTAATTTTGTGTTGGCTTTGAGTGCGGCGACTATTGCAATTGGTGCAGTTATCTATGCAGGCCGAGGTATGTTACAGCCTACTATCACACGACTTGCCCAAACACAAGTGTGGGGGCCAGAGCGTGGATATAACAGTGCAGTGAATGGATTAAACGCACTGGCACGCTTGCAAACACGTATCTTACAGAGTGGATACCTGCGCTATTATCTTATGTTATGCATTATCACAATGGTAGGCTTTGTTGGGTTTACGCTCATTAGAGGTGGTGCTCTATCGTGGCCAACAAATGTATCACCAGTCAGTGTACTTGAGGTTATTTTTGCGGCACTCATATTGTTTTCCGTAGCTTTCATGGTGCAAACAACCTCGCGACTTGCAGCTGTGGTTGGTTTAGGGGTCATTGGTTTTAGTATTGCCTTGATATTTCTAATCAATGGTGGGCCAGATTTAGCTATGACCCAATTCGCAGTAGAAACACTCAGTGTTATTCTGTTTGTGTTTGTGCTGTACAGACTTCCACGTTTTGTCAACTATTCGGGGACAACAGATCGTATACGTGATGCAATCATTGCCTTTTCTGCGGGAGGATTGATCACGGCGTTCATTCTGGCAGTTGCAACAACACCGCTTGTCTCTCGGGTTACAGATTTTTATGCTGAAAATAGTTACACATTAGCATATGGCCGTAATATTGTGAATGTTATTCTGGTCGACTTTCGTAGTTTGGATACGCTAGGCGAATTGGTCGTACTTGCTATTGCAGCTATTGGTGTGTATACACTCATTGCGCTACGACCGCGCTCAGAGCAGGATTCCGAGTCGCCAGCTACACCCGGTCGTTCAGAACAGGATTTGTAGTTATCGCAAGTAACATGCGTTTTCTCGCTCAGAGGTCAATTATGGCATCACTTATTTTATCAGTAGCAACGCGATATCTTTTGCCACTACTGCTCCTTTTTTCCTTTGTGCTGCTCTTACGTGGGCACTATCTGCCGGGCGGAGGCTTCGTTGGTGGGCTGGTTGCATCAGCAGCATTTGCATTGTATGCCCTTTCCAATGGCACACAAGCCGCACGACAAGCACTACGTATTTCGCCAATTGTCTTGATCGGTATTGGTCTCTCTATAGCGCTGCTTAGTGGTATGGTAGCATTGTTTTTTGGCCTCCCACTTATGACAGGTCTATGGACAGAACAAGAAATCCCTTTACCGCTGGTGTCAAATGGTGGAACACCATATCTCTTTGATATAGGTGTGTATTTTACGGTTATTGGTGTCACACTATTAATTATTTTTACGCTTACGGAGGAATAGTGTGGAAATCATTCTAGCTTTTGTCATTGGTGGATTAGTTACTGCGGGCATCTATCTCATGCTACGCCGTAGCATTGTTAAATTGGTGCTTGGTATCTCCGTTCTGAGTCATGCAGCAAATTTACTTATCTTTACCCTTGGGCGTTTACGCGACAATCAGCCTCCGTTGATACCAGATGGCGCACAAGCGCTTGCGGAACCATTCGCTGACCCTCTACCACAGGCCTTAATCTTAACAGCTATTGTGATTGGGTTTGGCGTCCAGGCTTTTGCCCTTGTACTCCTAAAACGAGCCTACCAAACAGTGGGAACCGATGACCTTGATGCAATGAATACAACCGATACCTAGGTGAGATATTCTCAATGCATGACTGTAGTTAAGAAAATCAGAAAAAAATGACAGATTTATTGCTTATTCTTCCAATTATCGTGCCACTCATCACAGGCATAATTGCATTGTTTGCCTGGAAGCAACCAGCTATCCAACGTGTTATCAGTGTGATTGGAGCAACTGCTCTGCTCGGTGCTGGCATTGTACTCCTGATCCATATTCAACAGAATGGTATTCAGGCAACAAGCCTGGGCAACTGGCAGGCACCTTTTGGCATTGTTCTTGTGGCCGATTTGTTCAGCGCGATTATGGTTGCGGTTACAGGTCTGATGGGAATTGTGGTTATCATTTACTCATTGGGCAGTATCGATGCACGACGTGAGGCATATGGGTACTATCCGTTGATGAATTTGCTCATTATGGGTGTTTGTGGTGCGTTTCTTACGGGCGATCTCTTTAATCTCTACGTCTGGTTTGAAGTCCTTTTGATCGCCTCATTCGTATTACTGGCACTCGGCGGTGAACGTGCCCAGCTTGAAGGTGCTATCAAGTATATGACTTTGAACTTGGTCGCATCCATTTTGTTCTTGATGGCGGTAGGTATTACCTACGGTATTGCTGGCACGCTGAACATGGCAGATCTCTCACAGGTTTTTGCAGAGGTAGAACAGCCAGCACTTGTGACCGGACTGGCCATGTTATTACTTATTGCCTTCGGTATTAAATCAGCCATTTTCCCTTTGTTTTTCTGGTTGCCTGCCTCATATCATGTACCGCCTGTTCCGGTGACAGCCATTTTCTCGGCACTACTGACTAAGGTAGGAATATATGCCCTCATTCGGGTATTTACCTTATTATTTACCGAAGAAATTGCCTATACACAGGTTATTATTCTCGTGCTGGCTGGCCTGACAATGATTACGGGTGTGCTTGGTGCAGTTGCACAATATGAAATGCGACGGCTTCTCTCATTCCATATTGTCAGCCAGATCGGCTACCTACTGATGGGGCTTGGTCTTTTTACCCAGTTAGCTCTGGGAGGCGCTGTTTTCTTTATGGTCCATGTCATTCTGGCTAAAACAGCTTTGTTCCTGGTAAGTGGTATCGTAAAACAATTACGCGGTACCTATGAACTAACTGAACTGGGTGGGCTCTATCGCTTGACACCGTGGTTGGCTATTCTGTTCATTATCCCTGCACTGTCGCTGGCAGGTATTCCACCTTTGTCAGGATTCTGGGCTAAATTTGCCCTTGTGAATGCAGGACTGGATGCACAATCATATCTTATCGTTGGTGTATCGCTCGCGGTTGGTTTGTTAACACTCTTTTCAATGACCAAAATCTGGGCAGAAGCATTCTGGAAGGAAGTATCGCCAACTGAGACAACAAGCGCATTACGACCACTTTCTCAGAGCACCTCTGTATCGCTTATTGTACCAACAGTAGTAGTTGGCTTGTTAACGGTTGTGATGGGGCTTGGTGCAGAACCTGCTTTTGCGCTTTCCATGGAAGCAGCAAACCAACTATTAGATCAAGATTTGTATATTCAGGCTGTGTTACAAGGAGGCGCGTAGGCTATGTTACTTTTGAATGTTGTTTTAGCACTGGCTTGGATGGTACTAACAAGTGAATTCACACCATACAACCTTGTTATTGGCTTTGTGATTGGTTATCTGATGCTTGGTTTGGCACAGAGGCGTGCGGGCTCAGCCAGCTATTTTGTGAAAGTGCCCCAAGTCATCTCATTTTTCTTCTTTTTTGTATGGGAGCTTATTATCGCGAATGTACGTGTAGCGATAAGTGTGCTTAGCCCAACCAGAAGTCTCCATCCTGGGGTTGTGTCAATACCACTCGATATCAAGACCGATGCCCAGATAACCTTGCTCGCCAATATCATCACATTAACACCAGGGACGTTGAGTCTTGATGTATCGACAGATCGCAGCACCCTATTCGTTCACGCTCTCCATGTTGATGATATTGAGGAATTCCGTCAGCAAATTAAAGATGGATTTGAGCGTCGTATTCTCGAGGTGTTTGCATGAGTATCGAAACAATTGCACTCTTTGTAGTGTTACCATTATTAGGCTTGTCGCTGGTGCTATCCTTTGTACGGCTTATTCGTGGTCCCAGTACGCCAGATCGTGTGGTTGCACTCGATCTCATTACCACTATTGGGATTGGGATCATTGCAGTCTACGTTGTGGCAACGGGCGAAACAGCTTTTCTAGATGCCGCTATCGTCATCGCGTTGTTGTCATTTCTCGGGACTATTGCATTTGCGCGATATGTGGAAAGGAGCAGGTAATGCGTGAAATCATTAGTAGCATCCTCCTTATCAGTGGTGCATTGTGGGTTGTCATTGCAGCACTTGGTGTATTGCGTATGCCCGATCTCTTTTTACGGATGTCTGCGACCTCAAAGGCTGCTTCGTTTGGTGTGAGCCTCATTATGTTAGGGGTTGCTATCGATGTAAACGAATTGGGCGTCACCACCCGGGCGTTAGCCGTTATTGCATTCATTTTCTTGACAGCACCGGTTGCAGCACATATGATAGGACGCGCTGCATACATTGTCGGCGTACCGTTGTGGAGCAAAACCGTATGTGATGAATTGTATGGTTGTTATCATCCAGAAACACATACGCTTGCCAATGAACCAAAATATCGTAAAGAAACTGAGCGTGCGCGACAATCGCAGCCTTCTTCCGAAGCAGTGCCATAGCGTTCTTGTAGCAACTCATAGAGTATCGGGGAGGTTGTCAGTTTGGATATCATTACGCTCATTCTATTTGTGATAGGATTGATTATTCTCGTTGTTGGTGCTGAAGTGCTCGTTCGAGGGGCCTCGAACTTGGCTTCAGCCTTTGGTATTTCTCCACTGGTGATTGGAATGACAGTGGTTGCCTATGGTACCAGTGCACCAGAATTGGCCGTTGGTATCCAATCGTCCTTTCAAGGTCAACCTGGTATTGTGATGGGGAACGTAATTGGTAGCAATATTTCCAATGTGCTCCTCATTTTGGGAACTGCTGCACTTTTTGCACCACTGATTGTTGATAGACAACTTATACGCCTAGATGTCCCCATCATGATTGGGGTATCGGTCTTTATGCTATTACTCGCACTCGATGGGAACATTAGCCGCATTGATGGCTTTATTCTCTTTGCTTGTATTGTCGTTCATGCCATTTGGTCTATTCGAAATAGTCGCCAGGAGAATAGTGAAGAGAAAGACGAACCCTCACAAGGATCTGAAAAAAAACGAAAACCAAACAATATCGCCGTCCATCTCTTAATCCAGGCAATCTTTGTTGTGGTTGGGCTGGGGCTCTTAGTGCTTGGCTCAAACTGGCTGGTCGATGGAGCCGTTGCAATGGCGCGTTTTTTTGGTGTAAGTGATCTTATTATCGGTTTAACGATTGTAGCCATTGGCACATCCCTGCCTGAATTAGCGACATCGGTCGTTGCAGTGATACGTGGTGAACGTGATATTGCGGTTGGCAATGTGATTGGCAGCAATATTTCAAATATTCTGGCCATTTTAGGTATTACTGGTATGGTTGCTCCAGGCGGTATCAGTGTTGCACCAGAAGCACTTGGTTTTGATATTCCTGTTATGATAGCCGTGTCTTTGGCTTGTTTACCTATCTTCTTCACTGGGCATGTTGTCGCTCGTTGGGAAGGAGCGTTATTCCTCGGTTACTATATTGCCTACCTGACATATCTAGTACTCGTAGCCATACAACATACTTCAGTAGCTGTGTATAGCAATATTATGTTGCTCTTTGTGATCCCGATTACAGTGATTACCTTGGTTATCATTACTGTTCGCGATCTTCGTGACAATCGTAATACGGTCACTGAAGGAAAACAAGCATAATACCCATCTCCAAAATGAGGAAAACTTCCCTATCATAATCGGGTAATTTTGCCCTTCCCAAAATAGTGTATTTCCTCTAAACTTTCATACAGTAGTGTCATAAAGACATGGGTCCTAAAGACCTATGTTTTTTCTCATACATATCCTTAAGTTAATAGACTCATCGTGCGGACATCGTGAGACTATGCAACATCAACCATTACCGAAACGATCTTATTGGCAAACACAACAACATACAGCCCTCATTATTGCGCTTGCATTGGGGTTTACATGCATGGCAGCACTCGTCGGATGGGGGTATGCGCATATCATTGGTATTGTCATTGGTATTATGAGTGCACTCATTCTCCAAAGTATCATTTGGGCAGCAATCATTCGTGTACCATTCTGGCTATGCCAAAGGCACAATATTCGCCCATGTGAGCGATTAGAAGTGCTCGATATTGTGAACAGGCTTGCGCGACACTCGGAAGTAGCTAGACCACGTGTCTATGAAATACAGATTGCTGCACCAAATATGTTCAGTTTTGGTCTAAGTCCAAATAACAGTGTCATTGTTGTTACGAGTGGATTGATGGAATGGCTCAATAATGAGGAACTAATAGGAGTAGTTGCTCATGAGATAGCACATATCAAATACCGTCATTCTGTTTTTTCAGGGCTAAGGATTTTGCTTTCTGCTATCCTCCCAGGTGCTTTATATATCTATTCAAAAAGGCTACTCAGATGGATACTACCTCACGAAGGAATAACGAGGAGTGTATCTCTGCTGAACAGATATGCAAACACCATTGCAATCAAAGTGACCCGTTTAGGTATGTCACCTGGAGACGAACTGCATGCTGATGCGTTTGGAGCAACAGTGCTCACAACCCCCCTTCCCCTTATCAGTGCACTCGAGAAAATTGAATGGGCCACCCAGCGAATTAATTGTGAGATCCACCCGACCATAGCCCCGCTTTGTGTCATTGAACCACAATCTGATGTCAAAGGTATAGCGCTCCCCGAACGTATCTCTCATTTGC
Source organism: Chloroflexota bacterium (assembly GCA_039178835.1). Taxonomy (GTDB): domain Bacteria; phylum Chloroflexota; class Chloroflexia; order Chloroflexales; family Roseiflexaceae; genus AL-N1. The sequence continues at coordinate 7,352 of JBCDFA010000094.1, read as the reverse complement.
GAACACTGTCCCGACTGTCAACACTTCACACAACAACATAAAATCAAGGAATAATAGCCAGTTCTAGCACCTTCATGGATTTATACAGCCAAATATAAAAGCCTGTATAATAGAGGCATGGCTGACAAAAAGAGTGCAACAAAGGTTGAAGTAACACACGGCATCCTAGATAGATCACGTTGGCTACTTTTGCTCCAATTACGCTGGTATTTGGGGGGGGTTATTATTCTAGCATTTGCATTGGGGCAATTGCTAGAGGCGTTCATTATAGGTGATCCACGAAGCCCAATGCGATTTACACTTGACATTATTGGGTGGGGATTTCTGGGTGGGTTCGCTGTTTGGCTGAGTCTTACATGGGCAGCTCACCAAGAGCGGCGGCATCAAACAGGCATTCAAAAAGCATTGCGTGAGCAGCAAGACCTGAATCAACAACTTCAGCGCGCTAATCAATACCTTGCTTTACTAAGCAACGTCAATCGACACATAGCAGGATCAACTTCTCTGGACAATATTCTTGACTCGGCTCTGGCATTTCCGCAACAATTAGTACCAGCACGTGCCGCAGCCCTCTTCTTACAGCACGCAACCGGACCAGTTGCAACGCGTATACAGGGAATCAAAGCAGAAGAACTCCAACAGATACGTCAAGCGATTGGCATTACAACAGCCAACATATCGCATCATCCACATATACATACGACTTCTGATAAAGCAGGGACGACGATAGCCTGCTTCGTCTTACCACTTCACGATAGTCTAGACTTGATTGGTTGGATTGAACTGTATCTTGATCGCGTATGTACAATTCCCGATGATGAAATGAGTTTACTGGAAACCATTGCGAGCGAGATCGCCGAAGCGATTACCAGTACACGACGACGGTCACGAGAGGAGCGTGCAATTTACGAATTGGAGCGTGCGATAGCTGAAGAACGTGCACGCATCGCACGCGATATTCATGATGGTATTGCCCAGACGATGGCATTTCGTCGTATGCGTGTCGACCTCTGGTTAGATTGGATTGAGAGTGAACCAGACTTATTACGGAAAGAATTGACGGAACTCAAAGGAACACTACGCGAACAGATTGCCGATCTCCGACGTGCTATTTTTGCGCTACGCCCTATCCAATTCGATGAATTAGGATTCGTTGGTGGTCTACGTCGATATGCTGTTGAGTTTGCTCGACAGCAGAACTGGGAGTTTCAGTTGGACTTTGAAACTATGCCTGCTACGCTTCCACATCATATCGAAGCAACCTGTTTTCGGATCATTCAGGAAGCCCTCACCAACATTGCCAAACATGCACAGGCGACTCGTGTTGATGTGGTAACGACAGTTGTTGATCATGGCCTACAAATTATCGTGCGAGATAACGGGCATGGATTTGACCCCAAAAACATGTTTCAGGATAAATCAGATAGTGTTGGCCTACGCCAAATGCAAGAGCGACTTACAACACTTCGAGGAGCACTTACGTTATTGTCACATCCGGGGAAGGGAACAGAAATACGTGCTTGGATTCCGTTGGAGCAACAGAATAATGAAGGGGCATCCATATGAAAACACGATTACTCTTGGCCGATGATCATCGCATTTTTCGCCAAGGATTACGCGAACTCATTGAACGCAAGACAGACTTCGAGGTTGTAGCGGAGGCATCAACCGGCAATGAAGTGCTAGCACAGGTTGAAACCCTCAAGCCAGATATTGTCCTTCTAGACATCCAGATGCCAGAACTGAATGGTGTTGCGACAGCACAACGTTTAGCAAAGTACTATCCAGATATCAAAATCATTATGCTCACGATGTATCGACAAGATCAGCATCTGTTCGAAGCTATTCGTGCCGGAGCACGGGCATACCTCTTAAAAGATACCGATGCAGAGGAGTTAATTGATGTCATTGAACGCGTGCAACGTGGTGAGTCTGCGCTTGATCCGTCGCTTACCGCGCAAGTGTTTGATGCTTTTCGTGAAGGATTGATCGCTGGCGAAGAAGAACCTATTGCACTTGTGGAACGAGAAGTAGAAATCCTTGAACTTCTTGCAAACGGCTATGATAATCGTACGATTGCGGCAAAACTCAAACTCTCTGAAAAAACTATTGGTAATCGGCTGAGTGAAATCTTCCAGAAGTTAGGTGTGGCTAATCGAACACAAGCTGCTATTGTTGCCGTACAACGAGGCCTCATATCAGGCGATTTCCACGAGGAGACACCATCCCAATAGATCCCATGCATCGTACAGGGCGATCAATCCTTGCTTGAAGTTGATTGTTTGTGAACAATATGTCATAGTTGAATAGCACCATTTATGCGTTGAAAGCCTTGAGAAGTTCTGTTTTCACAACTATAACAATGGTACTATTATCCTATTTCTATTTTATGTCTATGTAATCCATTCTATAGTTCGCTATATGTCAATTCATATGTGAAATACCAGATAGTTCTCTCTTTTAATAGCTGAGTAGCCCCTCAACGACTTCGTATCGTATTCTTTCTTATACCATACTAAACACATATAAAGTTACTCATCATTATACGTTGAGAAATGTTGATACAATTACTGTTAGATCCCCCTAATGCTAAATGAAAACATTTTCAGCCAAAACAGGTTGTTATTTTCAAAACTCTCTGCTATACTACATAGCACTTTCTAATGCTACACAATGTAAAACTGTGATGAGATAAGGAAATTGTGTGTTTCAAATAACACAACACTCTCAATCTATAATTACACAGGTTTCTATTGTCCTTATTACTCTTTAGTAAAGTAACATATATGTTCGTATTGTTTACATAGATACGTAGCCTACGATCAGTAACACAATTTTGCGGTTAGATGCAATGATCCATGTACTCGCCGCCTCTATCAATGTCAGGATATGAGCGCGACTGTGGGCACCAGAGACATGGGAAGCAAGTGGTGCAACCGGCTGCCGCCCAAGCAGGCGGTTTTTGTGTGTCTTCAAATCTTTTTGTAAGATGTCCGTAAAAAAGTATACTACTATCGTTGTTATTACGCAGACATACATTGTGGTTAAAAAAGTTGTATAACCACCTAGGAAATCTGATGTGCTACAGTCCCTACGCTTGAATATTGTATAGACAAGTAACAAACAAAAGGATAAAGCCTGTTTTCACCACCACACAATGTGTGGAATGTACCGAACGAATGATGTCCACTTACCACCAGTCTTGTTAGTTTTGTCTTTGTGATGAAGTAATACGCAAATAAATAATATATGTAGTATTACTCATAACACTGCCAGGAGATAGTCTTATGAAAACATCGTCTCTGACTGCATCGCGCCACCCTCGCTATATCTGGCTGATATCCTTGTTGCTCATCAGCCTCCTTTTTTCATTTCTTCCTACTTATGTCAATGCAGAGGGCAGTCGTAACCTGTACCCAGAGGGCGCCACAGGCTCACGTGCAAATATCGAATGGCGGAATAGCACGTATGCTGGTATCCTTTTTCGCCGAACATTATTGAAAGTGTATGCGAGGGCAGGTGAATACATTTTACTTGGTTCTAGTGCAGTAGATGTTCCTGACACCCCCGATAATGGCGATATTTTGATTTATGATACTGATGATGTTACAGGACCAGTAGGAGAAGAAGAACTACCAGATACTCCCCTCTTTAGTTGTCTGGATCAACGGGCAGATACGGGGAATGCACTGGGGCGTATTGGTAGTCGTCTCCAAGAGGTGAGTGGACCTGATACGATTGATCCTGCGACAGCTGTCCGTGGAAACGATGTGCCGAATGGATACGTCCCCTGCTTCTATCAGGCTCCAGAAACAGGTATCTACACAATTGTGTTCTATGGCCCGGAGGGTGATGATAGTAATGCACAAGACTTCCCAACTGGCTCAATTCCTGATGCCAGCTTTACTGCCCAACAGCGTACCAGTGTCAACGCCTGGGATGTAACCATCCGACCAGACAGCACATCTACCGCAAATGAAGCAACTGGACGGCTGTTTGCTGACTACCTTGCCATGTATACTGGTGGGAACAACCGACCAGTTAACAGCACTCTCTATGTTGTCACTGAAGATGGCTTTCAATATCAAGTAGATATGCGTGGCATGGACCCATATGGGTATCTCTTATTTGCCAATCGTTCTGGCTTTCTCGATAGCGACGGTGAGACCCCGCTCTATCACGACGTGCTAGCAATTCCGACACTTGATCGACAGGGCCAAAACCAGTTGTTAGAGCTTCAGGGCGGGGTAAGCATTGCACCTCCAGAACACCCGCTCTTCTTTACACCACCAGATCCAGCGGTACTTGAGGAAATTGGATATCCGATAGAATCCACCGTCCCAACTGTAGAGGGGTTTACATTCGCAGGAGCAAATGGCAACAATGTTATTTCTCCAGGTGAAGGAGGGACATTCACATTTGTGAGTAGCGTTGATTCGTATAGTATTGTGATTAGTCGTGATGGTGTCGACTTTGATCCGACTAATCCCGAGAACCGTTTTCTTCGTGGAAACGGGATTGCAGATTTAACCAATGTTGAATGGGATGGTCTTGATAACAGCGGCAGCCCGTTTACTGAAGGTACTTACACAGCACGAATTCAGACACAGGGCGGCGAGATGCACTTCCCCTTCCTTGATGTTGAAAACAGTGCGCAAGGAGGCCCCACCCTTACGCTCATCAATCCACCAGATATTAATGGAGATGGGAACGGGGACTGTCCTGACTTGAATGGTGAGTGTTCAGGAGGCTTCTATGATGATCGTGGCTATCGAACTACTGGTGGCGAGATTGTCGGAACAGGTGTGAATGAGGCATTATGTGACGCATTCAATGGTGTGGTTCCAGATCCTTTATTCAGCGATCCGATCAGGGGGTTTGACACACGCACCAATCAACGTGTTTTTAGTGGTGCCGGACCAACCAGTACCCCAGATGACATTTGTGATCCTGATGGCGGTTTGGGTGATAAGAAAGGACTCGATCTGTGGACATTCTACGCTAGTGAGCCCTTAGCAGTCTCTATCATCATTAGTGATCCAACTGCGATTGAACTAAAGAGTTTCACCGCAACACAACAACCTGACTCGGTCGATGTGCGCTGGGAGACCAGTGCCGAGATCAACACCTGGGGCTTCCACTTGCTACGCAGTACCGATGGAACCCGTGCGAATGCTGAAAAAGTTACGCCAAATCTCATCTTGGCCAAAGGTCGTGGACAGGGAGGCGCAACCTATGGCTGGACTGATACTGATGTTGCAGCAGATACGACCTATACCTACTGGTTGCAAGAGACTGAACTTAACGGTAGAATCATTGAATATGGCCCTGCAACGACGCGCAACCCGGCTAACATAGCCGGAAGAATCTTCCTTCCATTCCTACAGCGCTGATGTCTGAACAACAACTTCGTGCAAGATAGAATTTTTGTCTTGCACGAAGCCAGTAAGACCATTATTATTCGTTTCTTTGTATAGATACCATTCCGGGGAGTCCTGATACTTTGAAGCACACGATCACTTTACTGCTCGGTGCGAGGAGATAGCATGAAGCTTAAGATGATGCAACTCAGCCTGGTTGCCAGTACCACGTTGTTACTTCTGGTGGTGCTTACTCCCGGGTACACCACACAGGGCTACGCAGCAGTCCTAGCCAATATCACCAGTACACCAACAGAACCTGCTCCACCAACCGAAACACCTGCCCCACCAACCGCAACGCCAACCCGGCCAACGGAAGTACCACCAACTGTTACACCGCCACCAGGTCAACCAACTACAACGCCATCTGACCCGACAACAGTGCCCCCTGATGTAACAGCAACCCCGGAACAACCGGTTGGGCCAGCAACAACAACACCACGACGTGATGACGACGATGATGATGGTGGCTCACCACCTGCAACACCTGAGATCCCCACTCCTACACTATTACCAACGGCAACCCCAACCATTACGCCGACCGGTGATCTGTTTGCTGACCCTGCTGTCTCCAAAAGCATCAGCCAGAGTGAAGCAAATCCTGGGGATGAAGTTACCTACACGATTAATGTTGTCAATCGAGGGAATATTGCGGCAGAGAACGTCGTTGTTACAGACTCTCTCCCTGATGAATTAACAATTGTAGATATGTCGACCAGCCGTGGTGAAGCGAGCATGCGCGGACAGACAATCTCCGTCACTATTGGTCTGATGGAACCAGGGGAAGAAGTCACTATCAGAATTAGGGCCCGCGTGAAAGCTGATACACCGCCATCAACCATAAGCAATGGTGTTGTCGTAACAACCACGAGTCCCGGAGATGATCCGTCTAACAATACTGCGTCAGTACCACTCACCATAATAGGAACGGCGGTACTCCCTGCTGCCCTGCCACAAACAGGTGTAGCAAACGAGATCGTCTGGCTCATTATTGCAACTGTTGGCCTACTGTTTGTGCTAGCCAGTTTGGTATTACGACGCCAGATGTTCCGATAATACTCCATTTGTATCTATCAATCAGACATCGTTTCTAAGATGTAGCAAAGGCAATATCTTTGCTACATCTTTCTTTTTATCCCCTACATTCAACCAAAATCTGGTATCATAAAAACGATAATAATTTGATTCTGCCTTATAACGCTTAACATTGCATAGAAAACATAAGTTGACATGATAATGGTATGAGGAAACAGAACGTATGATGCATTGCAAGGAACGGAGCCAACTATGAAATCACGGCGACATCTTCACAGCCCATTGCTCATGCTTGGAATTGTTGCACTTGTCCTCGGTATGTGGGCTGGCCTGATTCGTATTGGATGGTCTTTACCTGCTGCTCCTGTCTCGTTTGCACTTTTGCATGGCCCATTGATGATCGCAGGCGGCCTTGGCACCCTTATCAGCTTGGAACGCACAGCGGTGGTTCATAGTCGTTGGGGGTACCTTGCGCCCTTTCTTACATTAACTGGTGCATTCTGTTTGGTATTCAATGCCCCGTGGAATATTGGGCCACTCCTCATCTCCGCTGGAAGTCTGGTTTTGGTAGCGCTCTTCTCCGACATGTTCCAAAACCGAGGTAGCCTTGCAACGACAACAATGGCTCTTGGCGCACTTGCCTGGCTTATTGGCAATGGGCTGTGGCTCACCGGTCAACCTATTTTTACCTTTGTGTTATGGTGGGCCGGATTTCTTGCTCTTATTATCGCTGGACAACGGATGGAATATGGCCAACTCAATTGCTCATCCCATCGATCAGAGTCGGCCTTTCTGACAGCTGCAACGATATTTCTAATTGGCCTGATTATGTGTGTCGTTGTCTATGATCTTGGAGTACGTATTGTTGGGCTTGGGATGATCGGTTTAGCCTGTTGG
>JBCDFA010000093.1:0-22509 GCA_039178835.1 Chloroflexota bacterium | reverse complement strand
TATTTTGGTGTGGTGGCGTTACAGTTTGGATACCCCCTTCTTTGCACTCTCTGCCGACGACCTTCAGCGCACACTGCACGCATGGGAAGTCACTCAGGGTCAAATCATACCATCAGATTTATGGCCACCACTTCAATTCTGGCTCGAAGCTATAGTCCTGACAGTCTATCCAAATCTTCTCGTGGCTCCACTTATTGTCAACGTAACGGCGTCAACCGGAACCCTTATATGTTTGTTGTTGTTGGGACATACGATAGGGTTACATAGTTCAACCTTGTTTGTACAGTTCCTGCTCATTGTCAGCTTGCCATGGTATCTTTGGCTCAGTCTCTCAGGACTTGCCGAACCTATCTTCTTTTTTTGTATCACGCTTGCCTATCTTGGTATTGCACAATGGCTCATTCGGGATCGGCAGTGGGGCGTCTGGATTGCAGCCATTAGTCTACTAGCAGCAGGCATGATACGTTTCGACAGTTGGGGTTACAGTGCAGTCTTTTCTGTTGCACTCTGCTGGTATTGGTGGCGTGCACCACGACCACAGCCTTACACTTGGCTCATTGCAGCAGGTGTACCTTGGATTTTCCCAGCCTTTTGGATGGGTTATCACTACACCAAATATGGTGACCCTTTTTACTTTTCTGCCATCGTGAGAGATTACATTCTCTCGACACAGGAGATAGCACCATTAACCTCACGTTTGCTACTTCAACCACAGGACCTCTGGGCAGTAGCAGGTGTAACACTACATATTGGACTTATAGGTCTATGGTTTTTGCGCCACAAAAAAAGTGTTATTTTACTTACGCTAATGGCGCTGGGGGCCTTTGCAATGTTGATGATAAGTACGTTGACACATGCCACTGCTTCACACAACACAGCACGGTTAATTGTCATTTATGCGTTATTTCTTACCCCCTTTGCAGCATGTACCCTTCATCGGCTTGGTATGCATAATCGCCTTTATGCTAGTCTTGTAGTAGGTTTGCTTCTTGTAATTGTAGTACCAAGACTAATGCAGGTACCCAATTATCCTAACGGCATTCCTAATGATACTGCGGAAGTAAGCAAGCATATCGCAATGCTGAAAGCGACTAATCAAATACAATCTGATAATTATATTATGGTCGAAGTTGTCTTCTGGGACTACATCATGCTACGTACGCTCACGAACACACCAGATAATATTATTTTTGATCGAGAACCAGATCTGGTTGTTACACCAGATCGCCGCTACACACTAGATGACGTAGCCAATCCAAGTCTGCTCCATACACCAGCCCCTCAACTATACGATCAACTAAAACAACAAGATGTCCATGTTGTGGTAGCATACAGTGAAACTGCCGTCTCTCATTTAGAATCAATAGCACAGAAAACCTTTCAAAACGGACGGTTTTCTGTTTTTCTAGTGGAATGATATCAATGGAGTGAGATGTCGGGTTACAAAGCCTTGACTTCAAACGTATAGAGTACTGAACATATGAAATCTGATGCGCCATCTGTGCCAATGGAAATAACCGTCTGTCCAATGTGTAAGTCTGATGATAGTACATTACTCTTTGAGGGTAGTGACTTGCTACATCCCCGAGAAGAACGTTTTCGACTGGTTACCTGTCAAAGTTGTGGTCATATCTATCAAAACCCTCGCCCATCTGTGGATGACATAGGTCAGTATTATCCTGACGATTATATTCCGTTTCAACACGCCATTGAGGATGAGCCACACTGGTGGAAACGAATTGATCGGTGGTATGGACTGCATCGGCGTTGCATAGCAGTTCATCAAGCAGCCGGGCAGGTTGGTCGCATCCTTGACATTGGTTGTGCTACTGGCATTTTTCTCGATGGGGTGCGCCGCAAAGGGTGGCAGACTCAGGGTGTTGAATTAGTGCCGTCGGCAGCCGATTATGCACGACAACGCTTTGGTCTTGATGTTTTCTGTGGCACACTTGAGCAAGCTCATTTTGCTAATCACAGTTTTGATGCGGTTACATTATGGGATGTATTGGAGCACTTACATGAGCCACGTGAGGCACTTGAAGAAATTGTCCGAATCCTACGACCGGGCGGTCTGCTGGTGTTGAGCCTGCCGAACCCAGACAGCCTCGAAGCACGATTGATCGGGAACGAGTGGCTGGGATGGGATTTGCCACGCCATTTGAATCTGTTTCGCCCATTGTTATTGCGAGAACACCTGAGTCGTATTGGTTTTGAGGTTGAGCAGATTCGTTCGTTTACTGCCGGGTATGCCGTGTTAGTGATGAGCCTGGAGCAAAAATTGCGACTGGCTGGACATGATCCCACACAGCTTGTACGGGTCTTACGCTCGTGGCCAATGCGCTTGCTCTCAATGCCTTACTATGCTGGTCCTGCAAACTGGTATAATCTCAGTTCGATTATGGTTGTGTTTGCGAGAGTTAAGGGTTAAGGGTTATGAAATGTCATTTGCTACATTTTTAACACAGGGATACAAAGGGGACACTGAGCGAAGTGCAGGATGTAGCGGCGGTTTGTAACCGCCGTACCAAATGATTTTGAGCCAGTGGAGAGCAATGGAGGCATACCCCACAATCATGGAAGTAGTACCGAACATTATTTGTGGGTTCCCAGGGCGCCGCGCCTAGGCCGGGGGTGTGGGGTATCGGCATACCCCACAAAAACACATCAACTTGGTAAGATAAGGGTGATTGATATATTGTTCAAACAAAAACCATATTAATGACTATAAAAGTAAAAGTCCGCAAGTTATTGAATAGATAAATCAAGCATAGAAAATATGAACATACCACAACCACCTATTGATATACGCTTTGAAATTCGGCTCAATCCTGAGATACGTCAGGCATACGACGAAATCTATAATGACGAAGGGATTCGGCATCTCGACTCCTTCTATCTTTGGCTACTGGAATTGCTCCAGCCAATGCCAGGTCGACGCCTCCTTGATGTCGCCTGTGGCGAAGGTGTGCTTCCCAATCTTGGACACAAACTCCACGGCCTCGAGACACATGGTGTTGATCTGTCGCATGCTGCCCTACGCATTGCTTGTGATGAAGGCCAGGGTGCGTTCTTTGTTTCAAGCGGAGAGTATCTACCCTTCGCAGACAACAGTTTTGACTATGTCACCTGTATTGGAAGCCTGGAGCACTTCGACGACATGCATATGGGCATCACTGAAATAGCCCGGTTGTTACGACCCAATGGTCTGGCGTGTATCTTGCTACCCAATACCTACGGACTACTGAACAATATCTACAAAGCGCTAAAAACTGGGATGAGTACTATTGATGAGCAGCCACTACAACGTTACGCAGCCCGGGCTGAATGGGCCATGCAACTCGCAGCCGGTGGACTGCAGGTCATCGACACAATCAAATATGAACGTGAGATACCACGTTCACTTGCTGATAGCTGGTGGTATGTGCGACACCCACGTACACTGGTCAAGCTAGCGCTGACACCGTACATTCCACTCAACCTGGCTACCTGTTTTGTCTATCTATGCCGCCCAATGAAGAAGGAGTAACTTTGCGTACACTACTGCAAAACAACCTACGCCGTAAAGGGCTTTGGGGTGCGCTACTCGGCACTATTTTTCTCGGAGGGCTATCGATCTATGTCCTCTATTCATTGTTGGGTAGTGATACGACTGAACCAAACCTGATGCAGTTGCTGGAGAAGCTGGGACCTGCAACCTTTGCCTATGCCACCCTTATTGGCAGTCTTGTCTATATTCCTACGCTGGCACTAGCGATCGTCGGCTGGGGGACTATTATGGGCAATCTCAGCAATTTCTGGTATTGGCCACAACATTTTCGTATCTACGCCATTACTAATATCACACGGCGAATCCCAGGCACGATCTGGTATATGCTGGGGCGTATTGTGATGTACGAACGCTTCCACATCAAACGCTCAGTTACTGCTATCGCCAGTGGAGTTGAGTTTGCTGCGATTCTGCTGGGGGCCATTCTGCTAGTACTTCTCACATGGCCGCTGGTGCTAAGTGGGCAAGAGATTAATCCACTCTGGTTAATCCTTGGGCTATGTTTATGCATATCGCTTCTGAATCCTCCTGTGTTGCGAACAGTGACTCAACGACTGAGTCGCCAGAGCGAACCGATCAATTTGCGCTATCATCATCTGCTGACCTGGATTTTGATCTACGCAGGCGTCTGGATCGGCGGTGGACTGGTGCTGTTTGTGCTAGCAACATCTATTCATCCTCTCGCATGGACAACGCTTCCTCCATTGATTGGTATCTGGGCAACCGTTGGTCTGGTTGGTGCGGTATTTGCTTTTATCCCCTTTGGCATTGGCATTCAGGAACTCACTCTCACGGCCCTGCTCAGTCCATACACCGGCGCCGCAGAAGCCCTGATTATTGCTTTGTTGATGCGTGCTGTGTTGACCCTCAATGAGGTATGCTGGGCGCTGATCGCCGGGTTGTTGGGATTGACCGGATTGATCAAGACACCCGTGGATGAACGAAGTGTCATTGTAGACTCTCAGGAAGAAGAATCGCTTACTGATGCCAAAAAACCACAAGAAGTATCCCAAACCGTGCCACTACTACCACCAAAATAACCCACATGGGTTATTGCATAAAGGCCCTTGACGAGGCATACTAAGGCTCGAAATGTAATCACGTTCGATTATCAATTTGGTCTAAGGAGTTTTTCAATGATTAAGGCATTTCGAGTAGCAATGGCAACCGCCATTACCGCTGCAGCGGTGGTCGGTGTTGGTAGTGCCAATGCTCAAGTCAAAGGAACTCAGTTTGCTACTGGTTTCCAGGTGGTAAATCTGAGCAACAGCGATGCTAATGTAACAATTTCGTTCTATGCTGAAGGTAGTGGTACCGCTGCAGCGACCTTTAACGACACAATCACAGCTGCTGAAGGTCAAAAGACATATGCAGATCTCTCAGCAGATATTCCTGCTGTACCTGCAGAATTCGCTGGTAGTGCAGTTATCTCATCTGACCAGGAAGTTGCTGCCATCACTAACGCTATCGCCGATGGTAACTTTGCCAACGGATCTGCATATAGTGGTGTTTCTGCTGGTGGTACTGACGTTTCGTTGCCACTAATATTTAAAGCTGGTCCGAACAACGGTAACTACGATACATTTGTTAATGTGCAAAACACCGGAACTGAAGCAGCAAATGTGACGATCACCTATGATACCGGTGCTACTGAAACTGCAACAGTACAAGCTGGTTCTGCTGCACGTTTTGACCAAGCTACAAACGCTGAGCTTCCTGCAGACTACGTCGGTTCAGCTGTTGTTACAAGTGATCAACCAGTAGCTGCAGCAGTTATTCAAAACGGTGATCCTGCTATTCTTGCATACAACGGCTTTACCAATACAAGTACAAGCCCTGTCTTCCCACTTGTTAATGCCAACAATGGCGGTTTCTTCACAGGTATTCCCATCCAAAATGTGGGTGATACTGATACAGAAGTAACTGTAAGTTATACTCCTGACACTGATGGGACGGCATGTACAGAAACACAGACCATTCCGGCAGGTGGAGCTACGACATTTGCTCTTAACGCTTTGTCCTTCGAGCCTCAGCCAACCACAACCTGTGCTTTAGGTGAAACCTTTGTCGGTTCGGCTAGTGTGACGACAAATAGTGCAGATCAGCCTCTTGTTGCTGTTGTTAACCAGCTTAACATCGATCTCGTTAAGGGTGGGTCTTACAATGCTGTTGATCCCAGCGAGGCTAGCGGTGTAGTTATCATGCCTTTGATTCAGGATCGTCTTGCTGGTAGGTACTTCACAGGCTTCAGTATTGTTAACGTCGGTGATACTGCAACTTCGATTGAGTGTGTCTACAGTGACACCGATGTAACTCAAAGCATTGAGAATTTGGCACCAGGTGCAACCTGGACAGCACAACAAGATAATGTCATTGGCGAAGCCTACAACGGTTCCGGTGTCTGTACCGCCAGTGCTGGTGATGCTCAGATTGTCGGTGTACTCAACCAGGTTAACTTGGAAGTACCTACAGACGCTTTCTTTGTCTCGAACGCCATCAACAACTAATCTAAAACCGTTTGATTTAAGGTCCGCAGGGGAGCGATAGTATCGCTCCCCTGTTTTAATTAGAAAGATAGGATGTGATGCAACGTATACATATGTTAGGATTGTTGGTTATACTACTGATTCTAGCAGGCTGTACGGGCCAAGATGCACCACAAGGTTCTGACACTGACAGTGATAACACAACTGAAGCAGTTACTGTTCCAGAGCCCTCCTCTGACGAGGTTGGGACGGTAAGCGGTACGATATTGAACTCCCCTGATGCAGACACGGGACCGCGCCCCCTTAATCAGATGGCACTTTATCTTGGAGAGATATTGGAATCAGATACTGGTGTAGAGGCATTGGCCGGTCTATCAAAAAGTACCGCACCGCAAACGATGTTAGGTGAACAGGGTAACTTTGCCTTTGTGGATGTTCCTCCAGGACGCTATACTCTATGGCTTGACTCTCCAGGTGGCGCTATCGTACTTAATCAACCCGCCGGTGGGAATATGATTATTGAGGTTGCTGGTGGTGAAATGGTCGAATTGGGCGAGCTTGTCTATGCGCTTGAGGGATTGTAATCGTCCTAGAGGCCTCACCCTGAAGGGTTCGGCCACGAGATAGAACGATTTCGGGTATTGCTTTGTTATAAATAGCTCAGCTACTGTAAGCTACGAGAGATTAGTTACATTCCTGCGTCTACCTCTTTCAATCTTGAGTATGCCCTCATTGTAATTGGCTACAATGGTTTAACCACTGGAAAGGCTATTACATAGTTCTTAGCTATGAACGTCCCAGGTATATAGGAAAACCTTGTAGCCGAGATTTTCATTCTGACTAACCCAACATCGCAATAGTATTAGTGTAATTTTTGCCATTGTAGAAGCTTATACGGACACGAATAACCCGAAAGTATTATAGGGGTATTTTGCGCTTACTGTGAGGGAGCACTTTGGGGTCCTCGCCATGAATGGCTCGGCCACAGGTATCAATCGCCACCTTTGCCCTCTACATTTCGGCGACGGAGTAGTTATTTGTAACCGAAGGATTGCTCCCAACAGTGTTCCCCATCCTCGCCCCGAAGGGCTTGGCTACAAGTCTCTATCTCCACGCTTATCTCCCAAAGTCTCGTCCTCAGGGGTTCGGGAACGGAGAACATTCCAAACCAATATAGCTGAGCGTTTTAACATGACTGCGTGCTTGTCCTCGTGATATCTCCTCGTCCTGAAGGGTTCGGCCACAAGATTAATGACCTCGCCATAAATGGCTCGGCCACGGGGAATTCTCACCTCCGCAATTAATCCTCGCCATGAAGGGCTTGGCTACAAGTGTTTTTATCTTGAGAGACCATTACCGATCTTCATGAAATTCGGTTTATAGCTAACATTATCAAACGTATTGAAATAGGAACAATGTATGGCGTCCTACAACCAGCTTTATGTTCATCTGGTCTGGTCTACATGGCAAAAGATACCTCTCATTACTACAGAACTTGAACCACATGTCTATGCAGCACTCGCATCGAAATGCATAGAGCTTAAATGCAAGCCTGTGGCAATCAATGGTATTTCTGACCATGTGCACATCCTTGCGGCAATAACCACAACCATTTCAATAGCTAAACTTGTCGGTGCAATGAAGGGTAGTAGCGCATACTTTATTGCTAATCGAGTAACACCTGGTACGTTTTTCAAGTGGCAACATTCATATGGTGCTTTTACTGTTAGCAAACGAGCTGTTCCAATTGTACGTCGCTACATTCTGAATCAGAAGATTCATCACGCCAAGGGGAAACTACTTCCTGAGTATGAGCAGACCGAAGAGGGGGAATGAGCGCAAATTCGTATTCGTAGCCGAGGGATTTATCCCGACGGCGTTCTCCATCCTCGCCCTAAAGGGCTCGGCCACCATGGGACAATCCACATCCTTCTCTCCCCAAACCTCGTCATACAAAAACGATAGGGAAATCATTCGTAGCCGATGGATTTATCCCGACGGCGTTCTCCATCCTCGCCCTAAAGGGCTCGGCCACCAGTGTTAATCTCCATTTCTTATCCTTCCCCCGCACTCGGGTTATCTCTATAACCGAGCGTTTTAACGCGACGGCGTTCCCCGTCATAAATACATAAACTCGTTCTAAACGACTTGTCTTATCAAAATCTGTAGCATTCATCCCGACGACATTCTTATCCTCGCCCTAAAGGGCTCGGCTACGAAGTGTTGTGTTAATCTCCATTTATTATCCTTCCCCCACACTTGGGTTATCCCTATAGCCGAGCGTTTTAACGCGACGGCATGTTTCTGCGTCCTCATTGAGATCCAAGTGCTCCATCTTGACTACATCCATTAAGCTTATACAAAATAGCTTCGTCAGTCTGTACAAGCGGCTCACCACATTCATCGCGTAGAGATACCATAAGTCCATAGATATGATCCCAATAACGGATACCATCAAACATCCAACTAGGGCTATGAATGACATGAGTAATGCCTTTCTGCCTCAGATGTGTTTCTAATTCTCCTACAGTTTCAAAACGCTCGAATTGAATCACACGTTGCGAAATCGGATGGCCCCAAATGTAGTCACGGTCCAGATAGTAGGTACGATTTTCATAGGGGAGTAACAACACTTTGGCACTTTCTGGTAGCTCACTATTAGCGTAGCGAAATAACGGCATGACATCGATCTGGGTATCCAGCCAGTCATCACGAGATAGTTCTCCCGTTAGATAGGATGTACGTGATGCGAAAAGTGCTCTTTCGTCTGCCCGAACCCATGGCCATTGCTGTAACAATAAACCAATGAGAACACCCATCAGTAGAATTTGTAGGGGTTGAGATCGAACACGCTCATAGAACCGGATGATGAGATAGGCACTGGCGAGGGCCATTAACGGGACAATTGGTAGCAAATAGCGGAGTTGATGGCTAACCAAAGCAAACCAGAGAAGATAGAAACCAAAACAGACAAACAAACTCTGTTGTAAAAATCGAGGTGCACGCCATACAGCCAGTAAAGCCAGTAAGGCACCAAATGGAGCAATAATGCCAAGCCCTGCACGATAGCCCCCCATCTCTTCAGGGCGTAAAAACATATAGACAAACGACTGAAACAACCCCACTAGTGTACGGGGTATATACACAGACCACACATCGATCAAAAGTGACATATGATACTCATCACCGAGCAGATCCCAATCACGACCACCAAAGACATGATAAGCAAAAGGCCAAATCGGGTTACCAGTAAACAGAAAGCTACGTCCATACCATGGACCAGCTACCAATAGACCAGCCATACCAAAGATTACGCCTGAACGTATAACAGAACCAAAGTGGAATGGGCGACGGAACAACTCAACTGCTACGACGATCAAACCAAGCAGAATCGGAAAACCACCACCCATGAGCTTACTGCCTGCTGCAAACCCAGCAAACATGCCACCAAGGAATAGCCATGTCCAACGACGGGTGTGTTGCCATTGAATAAGTGCAATTAGTCCCGCTAATATGTACATACCTATTGTCACGTCGATCAATGCACTACCGGAAATACGTTTAACTAAGGGCACAGTTAAAAATATTGCCGCAGCTACAATCCCCACGGGATCATCAAAATAGCGTCTCCCTATGATTAACAGCCCAAGTGCGACTAATACGGTAATTCCCAGAGTGATTAAATGTGCGGCCAGATCAGAGCCAAATAGCAGCCCAATCACAAACAACATCTGACTGTTCATAGGCCAGTTGGAGGGAACGATAAATGGGACGTAGATGATAGCCTGTGCATCCGTGTACATTTTAGCGAGGGTCATATGGTAGGCCACCTCATCCCAATCGTGTGGTGGCATAAGTGCATGGGTCAGCATAATCCACAGAACTGTAGTTACACTTATGAGTAGGAGGAGATATGCTCCGATGCGAAAAGGCCATTCATCTTGTTGCCAGGTTAACCAGCGACCTGTCTCTTCCCATATCATCCGTTGCTGTACAATAAATGCAATACCAACGATGCCCAGAGGAACCAACAATATCGCAAACAACCACGCATACAACAACCCCATCAAACCCAGCAGTAGTGTGCTAACAGAGAGAAGACCTAAACCACAGGTGGTTGCAAGCCAAAGCCACCCTAGCCCACGATCCTCAATACGCAGCAAACGCAAGGTTAGACCGCCGAATCCCAGAGCAGCCAGAAAAATCCACAGCGCAACCGCACAAGCGTACAATGCCTCAAACAGTGTCAATCACTCTACTCCGTAATGTATTGCTAAGTATTAACGGTCTCGCATTATCGCAGTGGTTGCGTGCGATGTCAATGTGCATTTGAGGAGAACAACAAAAGGTAGCTTGTGAAGACACTTCACCCTCGTAACCCGGCTCAGGCGCTGCGCCCTGAGAACCCACAAGCAATGTTTGGCACTACTTCCATAATTGTGGTGTATGCCTCCATTGCTCTCCAATCCTTCGAAACCACGTATTACGGCGGTTGTAAACCGCCGCTACGTACTGGGTTTCACCAATTATTCCCTCTATGCCTCTGCGTCTCTGTGTTGTCGTAACCCCTAACCTCGGGCTGCACCCTGTGGCAGCCCCGACGGGGCATTAAATATTTAACCCTTAACCTTCTAACCCTTCGTCTCCAAAACCCGCTCCAACACGCCTTCGCCAAACGTCTCGTACAGACCAAGCTCGGGTATATGCACATACCCAATGTGGCAGCCACACGTCTCGTTCGTACAGTTGCGCTCAAACAGATTGCGCTCGAAGCCACGCTCGTAGATGTTGCCAATCGGTGTTTTGATAAAGTGACACCGCCGCATCACACCATCACCATCGACAGAGATCACCGAGTGACCAGTGCGGCATGCCCGCCCGCGACTCGGGTGGCGCTGGTTGTTGATCGGAAACAGCGGATCGATAGACTCAAGGCGTTGGAGGTCGTCATCATCGTAATAGTCATGGAGTCGTTTGTAGGCATTGATCCACAGATACACATCAGATGGTAATGTCGCTCGCAATGCTTCAATCTCTTCGGTATGCTCCTTGAGTCCCACGACGCCAACGCTGAAACGCACCTCGCGACGATGTAGCTCATGGCACTTTTCGAGAAAGCGCTCGCGGTTGATCTCGGATGGGTGATAGGTTACCCAGAGGCCCAAACGCTGTTTGTCGCACGCCTCGACCCAATCCAACCGACACGAGAGGTTGGTCTGAATCGCCACTTTGGGGACATGTGGTAGATTCGTGAGTCGGATGATGGCCTGCTGGTAGCGCTTGCGGATCAGCGCCTCGCCCCATGGCGTGAAGAAAACCGCGATCTCGTCTTTGTGGCGGGAAGCCACCCAATTAACAAAACGCTCCAACGCCTGTCGGTCAGCTTCGTGTTCTGCGGCTGTCTCGGTATGCTTTGCAAACGGGCAGTAAGTGCATCCGTAATTACAACTTGATAGTGGTCCGCGATACAAAATCGTTAGTTTCATAGCAGTGTAAACGCCTCCATCCGGTCACACACCTGTGCTGCATAGAGCCATGGCCCAATCGTGTCTGAGCGCTCCATTCCCGCGTCATTCAGTACCAGCGTTCCATCAGCACAGGTGGCTAAATCGCACTCCAACAGTTCGGTAAGCTGCGGCATTTCTTCCAACACATCCATCCCAAAACACTCGTAATACGCTCTCAGATCGAGCCCCTCGGACTGCAGCAACGCCTGAATGACATAGCGGCGGCGCTGGTCTTCGTGCGTCAAACGAACGCCGTAGCTGGCCAAATCAAATGCCGCATCGGGCAACGTGACGTACTCGGACAGGATGGCCCGCACGGCCTGGGAACTCACCGCGTATTCGTTGGAGTAGTGGACATTTTGGGTATACGAACGTGCACCACACCCGACTCCGACCATGCCATCTTCCTGACAGCAGTACACCGGACCATCGAGTGCGGGCGCGTGCGAAGCCCGAAACATCCGCATCGACACCTGCTGGTAGCCTGTGTCGCGGAGCAAATCCCGCCCGGCACGATAGTACTCCAGCCGGACATCGTCCCACGACTTGTCCTGCCGACCCAGACCAGTCAACGGGCGCACATAGAGCGGGTAGAGGTACAACTCTTCGGGTGCAAAACGTAGCGCAGCCCGCAACGAATCCAGCCAGCTTTCGAGGGTTTGCCCTGGAAGTCCATACATCAGATCGACATTGAGCGTGGGAAAGCCCGCTGCACGAATCCGCTCAAGTGCTGCCTCAACCGCCATGGTGCGTTGTGAGCGACCGACGGCAGCCACCTCCGCTTCGACAAAACTCTGCACCCCGATGCTGATCCGGTCGACCCCACGCTCCCGCAGCACTTGCAACTTCGCGGCCTCTGAGGTCTTGGGCGAGGTCTCGACCGAAATCG
This sequence comes from Chloroflexota bacterium, assembly GCA_039178835.1. Lineage (GTDB taxonomy): Bacteria > Chloroflexota > Chloroflexia > Chloroflexales > Roseiflexaceae > AL-N1. Next base: position 10,080 of record JBCDFA010000093.1, on the reverse strand, counting down.
GCACCTGCGCCAGATCAACACCAAAGAGGTTTTCGGCAATATCAAAAAGGGTGTGCAACTGGTCCGGTTCGAGCAAGGTCGGAGTGCCGCCACCAATCGCGAAACGGGCAAAGGTTGACTCGCCAAGCGCCGCACGAATCCGTTGGGCCTGCCGCGCAAAGGCTGCGAGGTACTCCGTCTGGAGATCGCCCTTGTGGTTGACCGTGGTAAACAGGTTGCAGAAACCGCAACGCATCTCGCAGAACGGTACGTGAAAGTAGAGAAACAGCGCATCCCGTCGTTCCTGCGTCCACAGATCATGCAGCGGGATGGCCTGCTCAAAGACGCGATAAGCCGTCTTGTGCGGGTAGGAGTAGGAATACGCCACATAGGGTGTTTGTTGTAGCATTGCGTTGAGTGAAGTCATCGATTCTCCTTTGTGAGTACACATTCGGCGTAGGGCACCATCCACACCACCGGATGCGCGAGGCGATGCCCAATGTAGCCATCCTCGCCATAGGCCGTGCCGTGGTCGGCGCAGATGATCGCGAGGACGGGGGCGCGTCGTCGCAGGGCTGTAAATAGCGGCGGCAACTGTTGATCGACATAGGCCAGCGCAGCGGCCTGCGACTCAGGCGTGTCGTGTTGCACACCGGGCAGAAACATCGCGTTGGGCTGATGCAGCGCCGAAACGTTGATGAAGAGAAATACGCGTTGTTCGGCAGGCAAGCGCTCTAGAATATCGACAGCTAACCGCACCTGATTGGCCGTCGAGCGTGGGTCGGTGACGCCAAGTTCTGGGCTCCAGTGGCTCTCGGCGAACAGCCCTGGCAGCACCTGACTCAGCGGGGTCTGGCGGTTGAAAAAGCCAACTCCACCGATGCATATTGTATGGTAGTCCAGCCCGGCCAAACCAGTTACGATATCCGGCGCATCGAATACAAATGTCTCGTCGGTAGTGGTCTCACTGCCTGCAAACCGCGCTGCAAAAAGCCGTGGATGCCGCCCAGGCGCCATCGGCGTAGGCAGAAATCCGGCGAAGAAGGCATGATGCGCGGCGTAGGTAAAGCTCCCCGGCGAGTGACGCGCCTCCCACTGACCGCCCGGCAGAATCGACGCCAGGTTGGGTGTTTTGCCGCTTGCCAACGCCTCACAGGCCACATCGTACCGCAACGTGTCGAGTGTTATGAACAGCACATCGTGTGTGCCAATCAAACTACGCGCATTCAGCATTGTCATTCCAAACGGCCTTCCTGGCTACACGAGACAGCACCGCATCGATTTCTGCCCCATACGTATCTTTTCCATCAAACAACACATCCGGCAACAGGTCGCCAAACGCATTCATCTCCAGCACCGCGTGACGCTCATAGCCAGGCCGCACGAGTAGATCGAGACCGGCATACAGGCTGCGCGGAAAGCAATCCATCGCATGTTCGCTGGTGTGACGAATCGCATCCCACGCCGTCGTACCCATCTCCGCCAGCAGTGCGCTCAGATCGCCTCTTTGGTTGAGAAGGTGTAAATTAGTCATCGGGCTGCGACTCAGCCGTACCACTGTGTGCTGCACCTGCCCAGCGATAACCACGATACGCAGATCAAATGACTGTTGGCAAAAACCAGCTTTCGGCAGCCAGCGCTCCACATGCACGTGGTGTTGGCACAATGCATTGATCAGCGTCGCAATCTCGTGGACATCACGGTAGACACGCAGACGGCGCGAGTTGAATAGTCGCAGTGTCCCGTTCTCACGAACCATCTCAACGGTGGTGGTGACCTGATGGCGGTTGCCACTGAACTGGTAGGCCACGACACCCGATGCACTCGAGCCGTGCGCCAGCTTCACAAACACCCGCGAACAACGGGACTGCTGCATCCGCTCGATCAGTTCGTTGAAGCTATGCACTGCGCCAAGCGCTGGTGCAACCGGAATCTGATGGTCCACAAGGTGCGTGTGGCAGGCTGGCTTGTCAAACATCAGTGCAATCTCCGCCGGATCGTTCATCAAATAGTGCGGGGAGCACCTGGCAAGCTGTGCTGTAATACGATCCAGCACACCGCAGAACCCAAGGTACCACTGGCGCGGACAGATAATCTCGCCACGCTCAAACACCATCTGTTCGACCTGTTCTCGGGGCAAGCGGGCATAGTCTCCGATGTCCGGCATCTCGGCGCCGAGCGCCAGCAACGCCCGTTCAACCTCCGTGTCCTTCCCTGGCGACTCGATCCGCACCACCGCCCCGCCTGGCACCACGTCGGGCAACGACACTCGTCCGGCCATCAGGTCGGCGTAGGCAACAAGTCGGGCTGGTGGCAAATCACGTTCGGCCAGCGCTGCCTGAAACAAGCTCACACGGCGACTGCCTGGGTTACCGATTACTACAAAGGTTGGCATTTGCATCATCCTACTCCCCAACAGCGACAAAGCGGTCGTCTGCATCCTTGAAACCCTTGGCATTACTGAGATCGACCTTGATGCCTAGCATCTGGAGCCGCTCCATCATCTCCTCTGTGCAAAAGTGATGGTGCAGATCAAGCTTTTGCAGCTGCGCGACCACCGGGCTGGCCAGCAGGGCCGCCGCGCCCTTATCACCCAACGTCCCCAACGAAAGATCGAGCACATCAAGTTGTTCGATGATGGGAGCCTGGGCAATTGCTACCGCAATATCATCGGTGATATCACTATTGCGCAATCCCAGATACTTCAGACGAGGAAACACTTCACCGGTGAAGACAGGCTTAAGGTCATCAATAGTAAAGTTGGCCCCCCACTCCGCATCATCTAACCATAACTCCATGTCCTCCAACGCAGACAGATGAGCACCTTCACCTTCGTGGACGACCTGTGCATCCAAACCTGCACTTTCTATAAGGTCATTAATAGTAAGGCTTGCTCCCCACTCCGAATCACCTAACCACAACTCGAGGTGCTCCAACGCAGGCAGCTGGGCACTCGTCACTTCGCGGATCACCTGCACATCCAGACCACCACTTTCCACCACAAGTGTTTGTAGCTTCTCGTGGCACAACGAACCCAAGCTCAGGCCATTTGTACCACGCACCCCAAAGTAGGTCAGATTAGGGTAGGCGTGGAGCAAAGGCGATAAATCAGTCAGCGCGATCCAGGGCATCTCAGACTGTACTGAAATAATATCGCCAAAAAAGATGGCCTCAAGATTGGGAAGACGTTCCCGTGCAACAACCAGTGCCTGAACAATAGTGTCAACCTCATCAGTATCATCAAAAGCATCACTCCAGGCCCCAACGACCAAACCGGTTACTTTTTCGGTTTCGGCAGCCTCCAGAAAAGCCGCAAATCGGTCAACCCAGCGCTCGCCGACATCGGCTTCTTCATACGAAAGGCGCAAACGGTACACCGAGAACTCCGGCGAACAGCCACCATCTTCAAGGCACCACTCTTTGATGGGCTGTCCGTTTAGGTCTTGTTTGTGTGCGTTGTTTGGCAAACTCATATAATCGTACTGTGGATACCGAAGATCGACCTTGATGTCCAGCGCTTGGAGCCGCTCCATCATCTCCTCTGTGCAAAAGTGATGGTGCAGATCAAGCTTTTGCAGCTGCGCGACCACCGGGCTGGCCAGCAGGGCCGCCGCGCCCCGATCACTCAACATTCCGAGTGAGAGATCGAGTACGTCAAGTTGTTTGATGATAGGCGCACTGGCAATCGCCACTGCAATCTCATCGGCGATGTAACTGTTTCGTAACCCCAGGTATTTCAGTTGCGGGAACAGATCGCCCGAGAACAGCGGCCTTAAATCATCAACTTTAGCTGTCGCGTCATAGGAGTTATCACCAAGCCATAGCTCCAGATGCTCTAGCGCAGGGAGCTGAGCACTCGTCACTGCGCGGACCACCTGCACATCGGAACCACCGCTTTCCACCACTAGCGTTTGCAGTTTCTCGTGGCCCAATGAACCCAAGCTAAGACCGCTTGCACCACGCACACCAAAATAGGTCAAGTCAGGGTACGCACTCAACAGGGGCACTAGGTTACTCAGATGTATCCAGGCCATGTTGCACTCTTCTGCGATAATGTCACCAAAGAAGATGGCATTCAGATTGGGGAGCCGGTCGCAGGCATCCACGAGTGCCTGAGCAATAGGAACAACCTCGTTAGGATCACCAAAAACATCGCTCCATGCGCCCACCACCAAACCAGTTACTTTTTCGGTTTCGGCAGCCTCCAGAAAAGCCACAAACTGATCAACCCATCGATGACCAGTGGCGATTTCCTCGTGCGAAACACGCACACGATAGACCGAATACTCCGGCGAATAGCCACCTTGTTCAGAATGCCAATCCCGGATGGACTGACCGTTCAACTCTGACTTGTGCTGGTAGATTTGCATACAAATTCCATTCTCTCTTAACACCTTAATCGCTTATATAACACTACTGCCTGAAACAAGGTCACACGGCGGCTGCCTGGGTTACCGATTAGTACGAAGGTGGCGTTTGCATCGTACTACTCCCACACAGCCATATAGCGCTCGTTGTAGCCTCCAGGGTCTTCCTTCGCACCATCAAGATTGATCTCAATATCAAGCGTTTGTAGCTGTTCGATCATTGCATTGGAACAGTAGTGATGGTAGAGGTTGAGCTTTTTGAGTTGTGCAATTGCCGGACTTTCTAACAAGGCGGCTGCACCTTGGTGGCCCATCGTGCCCAGCGACAGATCCAGTATGTCGAGTCGCTCGATGATCGGTGTGTTGGCTAATGCCACTGCGATCTCATCAGTATGGCTACTGTTCCGTAATCCCAGATACTTCAACTGAGGGAACAGATCACCAGCGAAGAGGGGCTCTAGATCAGATGCCTTGCAAAAGTTGCCCGCACCCAGCCACAGTTCCAGATGCTCCAGTTTCGGCAAATTGGCCGTCATCACCTCCTGAAGCACCCGCCTATCTATATCTTTGCTTTCTATTATGAGCGTTCGCAGTTGTTCGTGACGCAATACCCCCAGACGCAACCCGATCATGCCACGGACCCCAAAGTAGGTTAGCTGCGGGTACGCACTAAACAAAGGGGACATGTCGCTCATAGTGGTCATCGACATATCACATTCAGCCATTGTCACATCACCAAAGAAGATGGCATGTAAGTTCGGGAGGCGGTCACGCGCACCCACAAGTGCCTCAACGATAGCATCTACCTGTTCCGTACCTTCTTCCGCAAGATCACGCCATTGATTACTCCAGGCACCCACCACTAATCCTGTAATCTGCTCAGTATCGACGGCTTCCAGAAAGGCGGCAAATCGGTCGACCCAGCGTTCGCCGTTGTCTGGGTACGGAACACGTAAACGATAGATTGAGTATGCAGACGAATCTCCGCTTGTTTTAGGGTTCCACGTCTGGATGGGTTGTCCGTTCAGTTCTCGTTTGTGTGAGTCAGTTGGTAGTCTCATATAATCGACTTTGGGATAGCGAAGATCAACCGCAATCCCCAGGGCCTCAAACTGCTTCACCATGCCCGTTGAACAGTAGTGATGATGCAAATTAAGCTTGGTAAGCTGCATAACTGCTGGACTTTCCAACAACGCCGCCGCGCCCCCATCGCTTAGTTTCCCTAACGAAAGATCAAGCTCATCGAGTCGCTCGATGATTGGTGCGTCGGCAATGGCCATTGCAACATCATCAGCAAAATCGCTATTACGTAACCCCAGATATTTGAGGCAGGGGAACAGATCACCCATAAAAAGCGGCTCTAAATCATCCACCTGCACACCACCATCATCGCCAAGCCATAACTCCAGATGCTTCAACACAGGCAGGTGCGCGGCCAGAACATCTTCAACCACCTCTGGAACCAGCTCATTATCTTCTATCACCAGTGTCTGTAACTGCTCATGACGTAAGGTTTCCAACCGCAGACCATACCCACCACGCACCCCAAAATAGGTCAAACCAGGGTATGCACTCAACAGGGGCACTAGGTTACTCAGATGTATCCAAGCCATGTTGCACTCTTCTGCGGTAATGTCACCAAAGAAGATGGCATTTAGATTGGGGAGCCGGTCGCAGGCATCCACAAGTGCTTGAACAATAGTGTCAACCTCATCAGTATCATCAAAAGCATCACTCCAGGCACCCACCACCAAACCGGTTACTTTTTTCGTTTCGGCAGCCTCGAGAAAAGCCGCAAACTGATCAACCCATCGATGACCAGAGGCGATATCCTCATGCGAGACCCGCACACGATAGACCGAATACTCTGGCGAATACCCACCTTTTTCAGAATGCCAATCCCGAATGGGCTGTCCATTCAACGCTGACTTGTGCTGGTAGATTTGCATACAAATTCTCTTCTTCCTTCATTAGCTGAGAGGACGTTCATCTTAGAAACTACACCACCCTACTCCCCAACGGCGACATAACGGTCGTCTTCATCCTCATCACCCTCAGCATCGCTGAGATCGACCTCGATACCCAGCGCCTGGAGGCGTTCCATCATCTCCTCGGAGCAGTAATGATAATGCAGATCGAGCTTTTTGAGCTGTGCGACCGCCGGGCTTTCGAGTAAGGCTGCTGCGCCCTTGTCGCCTAGCGTCCCGAGCGAAAGATCAAGCACGTCGAGTTGTTTAACAATGGGGGCATGAGCAATCGCTACCGCAATGTCATCAGCAATGTAGCTGTCGCGCAGGCCCAAATACTTCAGATGAGGGAACAGATCGCCCGAGAAGAGTGGCTGTAGATCATCGACTTCAGCGTTCGCGCCATAGTTGTCGTCGCCAAGCCATAGCTCCAGGTGTTCCAACGCAGGCAACTGGGCACTCGTCACTTCACGAACCATCTGGACATCCAGACCACCGCTCTCCACCACCAACGTTTGCAGCTTCTCATGGCGCAACGAACCCAGACTCAGACCGTTTGCACCACGCACCCCAAAGTAGGTGAGTGCAGGGTAGGCGTTGAACAGCGCCGACATGTCACCCATCTGCATCCAGGAAATCTCGCACTCTTCCATGATGACATCACCAAAGAAAATCGCGTTGAGGTTGGTCAGGCGTTCCCGTGCTACAACCAGCGCCTGAACAATGGTATCAACTTCGTCGGTATTATCAAAGATGTCGCTCCAGGCACCCACCACCAAACCCGTTACCTTATCGGTTTCGGCGGCATCGAGAAAGGCGGCGAATCGGTCGACCCATCGCTCCCCGGAATCGGCTTCCTCATACGAAAGGCGCAAACGATAGGCTGAGAACTCTGTTGAATACCCGCCTTTTTTGGTGCTCCACTCCTTAATCGGTTGTCCGTTCAAGTCTTGTTTGTGTTGGTAGATGGCCATCTTGATCCCTTTCTCGATGTATGTGCGTATTGAACTCTATTTGAAAGGTTATGACTGATCATACACTGTTGCTGTGACAGCGAGTGTCACTCGACGGCGCCGCAGCAAACCGCGGCTACGGTCACTGTTTGTTCCGCGGTTGCAAACCGCGGCTACAGTCTGTCACTCGACGGCGCCGCAGCAAACCGCCACCATGGCAGCCACTGGTTCCGCGGTTACAAACCGCGGCTATATTCGCCCACCCTCCTCGCGATTGCAAACCGCGGCTACATTCGCCCACCCTCCCGCGGTTGCAAACCGCGGCTACATTTTTGTACGCATTTCATTTTTAAGCTGCTGATGATTGGTCCAGTGCGACTTGGAATTTGTAGAGCTTTTGATAAAAGCCCTCGGATCGATCAATCAGATCCATGTGTGTGCCCTGTTCAACGATTTGGCCTTTGTTGAGAACCACAATCCAATCGGCATTGACAATTGTGCTTAGACGGTGGGCAATCACAAACGAGGTGCGCCCCTGCATCAAGCGGCTCAGGGCATCCTGGATCAAGCGCTCGCTTTCGCTATCGAGTGACGAGGTGGCTTCGTCCAGAATCAGGATGCGTGGGTTTTTCAAGATCGCCCGCGCAATCGAAATTCGTTGGCGCTGGCCACCACTTAGCTTGACGCCACGCTCACCGACCAGTGTCTCATACCCATCAGACAACTCGTTGACGATAAAGTTGTGGGCATTCGCGGCTCGGGCCGCCGCCTCGACTTCTTCCTGTGTTGCGTCGGTTTTGCCGTAGCGGATGTTGTCGGCGATGCTTTGTGCAAAAAGAAATGTTTCTTGTGGGACAATGCCGATCTGCTGGTTCAGACTCTCCAGCGTCACATCCCGGATATCGTGACCATCGACACGGATGGCACCATCCGAGACATCATAGAAGCGCGGGATGAGGTTGACGAGCGTTGACTTCCCGGCGCCACTCGGCCCGACCAGAGCGATGGTCTGACCAGGGCTGGCATGAATGGTGATATCACGCAGAACCGAGGTGCCATGCTCATAGGCGTGCGAAACTTTCTCCAAATGAACTTCGCCCTGGACAGCGGTTAGTTGTTGTGCGTCGGGATGCTCTTTAACTTCGGGAATGATATCGATCATATCGAAAATACGTCGGGCGGCGCCAAGTGCGCTCTGAATCTGCCCATAGGACATGACTGATATGCCCATTGCTGCAACGACCGACAGCGCCAGCAGCAGATAGGCAACTACCCCACCGGCAGTGAACTGGCCCAGCAACACTTCGCGGGTACCATACCAGAGCGTAATCGTGATCGTGGCGAAGCCCAGAAAGCCCGTAAGCGCAATCATCGAGGCATAGAGGCGGGCGAGACCCAACGCAGCCAGAAAGGTATTGTGGACTCTGCCAGAGAAGCGCTGATTCTCGTATTTCTGCTGTGCAAACGACTTGACGACCTGCACACCCTGAATGTTTTCTTCGACGACGTTGGCGGCCTCAGCCAGGTTAGTTTGCATGCGATTCGCCGCTCTTTGAATGCGAATACCAAGAAAGAACGTGAGCGCGAAGATCAGCGGTACTGCCAGCAAGATAATCAATGTAAGTCGCCAGTTCAACACAAACAGGACGATAAGACCGATCACGATGGTAATGATTTGATTCAGCACCTGGACGAGTTCAAAGGAGATCGATTGTTGCACCAGACTGGAGTCGCTGGTGATACGAGTGACGATATCGCCGGTGCGGCTGTTGTTGTAGAAACTCATCGAGAGCGATTGCAGATGATCGAACAGTCGCTTACGTAGATTGGCCACCACGCTTTCGCCAACATAGGCCATCACGATATGTTCGATGTAATTGAGTATGGACTGGAACAGGAAGATGCCGATCAGCAGCAGCAGAACTTGATCAAGGAGCTGGGTGTTGTTCTCAGCAATGACCTGGTCCACTGACGTGCGAATAATCAGCGGCACCACTGCCGTCATGACGGCACCGATCAGCAACACGACAAAGCCCAACGCAATGCGCTTCAGATATGGCTTGACATAGCCGAGCAATCGAATGAACACGGCCAGGCTCTCTCTGGCAGAAAATTTATTTGTAGCCTCTTTATCAGAGTCCATGTGAGACACCATCTGTATTGTCTTTCGCTATTCTGTTTGTACGCCACCAACGTCTAAAACCACGATCCAGGATTATAGCATACGTGTGTATATGGCTTCTGAAAGCAAAATAATCTTCATTCAACACAGTAACCCTTTCTGAATGATCTTAACCTAAATTGAACCAAATCTACCCAAATTGACCTCTTGACACCCATTCAGGACCATGTTATACTTCAGGCACATCGAACGAGAGATAGGAATTTAGTTCCAGATAAACAGTTTTTGTTTAATAGAGACGTTACACAACGACACGAGGTTTCAATGATTAGCGCATACAACAGTTACCAGCACATACCGATGAAAGAACAACCAGATAATTGTTTTGGCATGCACAATGTGTCGCTGTTGTCAGCGCGTGATGGACCAAACTGGCTCGGATGAGATGCGTAGAGCGCAGAGCTCTGCTGTGACACCGGGTCAGCCGCAAAGGTAGGCCCGGTGTTTTGTATTAACGGGGCGTGGTGTAGTCAGGAAGCATTCCGGCGTCGGAAGCCGGTGGTCGCACGTTCGAGTCGTGCCGTCCCGACCAGTATGCGAGTGTAGCTCAATTGGTAGAGCGGCGGTCTCCAAAACCGCGAGCTGGAGGTTCAAGTCCTTCCACTCGTGCCAGGACAGGGAAACCTGTGCAC
>JBCDFA010000092.1:0-22735 GCA_039178835.1 Chloroflexota bacterium | reverse complement strand
CAAGAGACTATCGCCTTCTGGGAACAATGCCGTGATTTCTTATGTACTCAGCCAGGATATGTATCTACTACATTGCATCAGTCACTTGAGCCAGACGCGACGTTTCAACTGATTAATGTCGCAACCTGGTCCAGTCCGACAGTATTTCAAGCCGCGATCCAGGCCATGCAACAAACACTTCGCATTGATCAAGTCGAAGGTTTGAATGCCGATCCAGCACTTTATCGCATCATCAGGACATAACGTAATCGATGCGTGTGGGTGCGTTACTAAAGTCGTAATTGTTACAGGGCTGTAGCAGTTCGATTGAACGGATGGATTTATGAAGTACGCGAAATCCAAATATTTGAATTGCACCAATATCTTGCGCGATATTGGCTGAATTGGTCGTTTTTGCTACGGATGATCGTTAAAGGTGAAAGGTGCTTGGGGCGCGTGGGCACAAATCATGGCAAACCGGGCATTCGACAGGTGACAAATTAGCCATTTCCGTCGAACGCAACTCTTCGATGTCGATATCACATGCCGCACAAGTGTAAATGTAGGGCGGCATAGCTTCGTACCTTTCAGAATTGATGTGGTAATTCTCTTATATATACAGTTACTCTGTATATAGCCTGCTGTTGTTTGACATAAAGGTTGTGAATACTGTATGATAGCTTTTCTTAATGAGACTATATATCACTAAAAAGAGCCTTTTGTATTTGTTCTCTAGAGGAGCTATGATGATACAGCAACCAAACACACCAAAACGTCTTCCGGTGACCGTTCTTTCGGGGTTTCTCGGTGCCGGAAAAACTACCCTGCTTAATCATGTGCTCACACAGCGCCACGGATTACGAGTAGCGGTAATTGTCAATGATATGAGTGAAGTCAATATTGATGCCCAACTTGTACGTGATGGTGAGGCAGCACTGAGCCGCACCGAGGAAAAACTTGTTGAGATGACGAATGGCTGTATTTGTTGCACTCTACGTGATGACTTGCTCAATGAAGTGGTGCGTTTGTCAGAGGAAGGACGCTTTGACTATTTGCTCATTGAGTCAACAGGCATCTCTGAACCATTACCAGTTGCAATGACGTTTACTTTTCCGATAGCCGAAGGGCAGAAGCTGGCTGATGTAGCCTATCTTGATACCATGGTTACCGTTGTTGATGGCTCAACATTTTTACACGATTATGTCTCTGCACGTCACTTGCAGGAAGAGGGTTTAGCTACAGGAGAGGATGATACACGTACACTAGCACAACTGTTACTGGATCAGGTAGAATTTGCAAACGTAATCATTATCAATAAAGTTGACCTTACGCATGCTCGTGATCTTGAGCGGTTGGAAGATATGTTACACCACCTAAATCCCGAAGCTCGAATCATCAGTACAAGTAAGGGAGTGATTTCTCCACAGGATATCTTGGCGACAGGTCAGTTTGATCTGGAAAAAGCTCAAAACTCCCCAGGCTGGCTAAAAGAACTACAAGGTGAACACATCCCTGAGACAGAAGAATACGGGATTAGCAGTTTTGTATATCGTGCTCGTCGACCTTTTCATGCCGAACGCTTGATGAATGTGCTGCACTCACAAGTACTGAAGCAGGTTCTACGATCCAAAGGCCCAGTCTGGCTGGCATCGCGCGTCAGTCAAGCAGTGAACTGGTCGAAGGTTGGTCGTTATGTCTCACTTGAACCGGGTGTCCATTGGTTAGCTGTGTATCCACGTGAAGAATGGGTTGAGACACCCGAACTTCACCAATATCTTGCGCGATACTGGGACGATACAGTTGGTGATTGTCGTTCAGAGATTGTGTTTATCGGTCTCCACATGGATCAATCAGACATCACAACTGCCCTTGATCAATGTTTGCTTACTGACGAAGAATACCAACTTGGACCTGATCAGTGGGCTTTTTTTCCCGATCCATTACCGCACTGGGAGTAATTCACAGTATCTTTAACTTCCACCCTTCATGTGGCCTATGAGTAACTGATAGATACTCCTGATGAGAGTATAGAGCGAACCACTATAATAAATAGGCTATAAGCATCACTTAATATGGGTGTGAACGCAGGATTTTACTCTAATCTAAGAGGATAGTCCTCGATAGAAACAACTATGGTTGAAAACATTGGACAAACGTAGATGAGACGTATGGAGAGAATCACCATAAGTGCTATCAATTGTTTTGAACAAGACAGGTTACTTTTCAGTTTTGACAGATTCTGATTAGAGTTTCATTATTTTGCGAATACTGATAGCAGCACGTTCCATTTGTGAAAAAACGAGGCCAGGTTTGGCATCACGCTGGGCTAACACGATAAGGGTTGCTTCGGAACCTAGATTGATGGCAGTTACATAACCAGCATCTCCTTCAATAAACGCACGTTTCAATTCGCCGTGGCGTAGTTCCCCGACTACCTGTTCTCCTAAAGCGATGAGTGCAGCGCCAATGCCTGCAATACGTCGTTCTTCCCCTCCGTTTGGTAAGTTTGATGCAATTACGAAACCATCGTGATCAACAATGAGTGAGCCTGTAATACCAAGTGATGCGGATTGAAAACGTGACAATAAATCGTTTAGGACACCATCAATTGTCGCACGTTGGTATGCCATATCTGGCCTTCCCTTCGTCACTGTAAAGAATAAATTTACTACAAAACGTCATAATAATATACGAAAGCGGTTATTTAGGCAAAACAATACCTGTTACAGCAACCTTGGCTGTTCAAATGTGTTTTCCAGTGTATTCCAGGGCAATGGTGCTATATCAATCAGTTGCTCCAAACGTTGTTGGAGCATACGACATAACTGTGGTGATTGCTGTTCGTCTGGGCAGTGCATGAAGTAGTACATTTGAACGCCCTGTTGCATCCAATCACACAGTCGTTGTGCCCACTCATCAAGAAATGGTTCATTCAGTTCTAGGCGGGGATGCCCAATATAGCGAATTAAGGCGATATCACTACTGTACACTGGGGATAATGGGACATCTGGTTTCCGATCACGTGCCTTTTCGAGGTCTTCTTCCGCGCCTGGAAGCGGTCCTGCACGTAGTGGCCGTACATCCATTAATACCCGACCAGCACGATGTTGGTTGAGTAGGCTCATGAGTGTTTGCTCATTTGGTGAAGCATACCACTCGTGATGTCTGACTTCAACTGATATGCGATATGTTGATGGCCAGACGCTCAACCATTGGGCAAGGTCGTCGATTTGTGTGGTAGCGTACCCTGGTGGAAGTTGTAAGAAAAATGGTCCAAGCCGCTGTTCAAGTGGTGCTACGCGTTCTACAAATCTATGTGTGGCATCAATATGGTTAACAAGGGGGCCGTTATGACTAATTTCACGAGGAATTTTCAAACAGAAGCGAAATGTCTCAGGTGTTTCTACCTCCCAGCGCTTGATCGTGTCCGTGCTGGGGATAGCATAAAATGTAGTGTTTCCTTCAACTGTGGTTAAGCGACGGCTATACAGGCGCAGGAAATCTTTTGATTTGCTTCCTACTGGAAAAAGCCCTCCCACCCAATCTTTATACGACCAGACAGCACACCCAAGAGAGAATGGTTGCATAACATATATATCTTACAGCTATACGTTCACCTCTACTGTACCATAAATCTGTGTTATTTGCGAGAGTGCGATCATCTAAATGGTGATGACATGTGTTTATTACCTAGGCAGACTATATGCTCCTGAAAGTGTGATGGTCGTTTGTCAGTCACAAACTTACGTTATCTTGCCGATGTATCGCGCAACTGCTCAACGTATCCTATGTGAGAAGTTTTGCTGGGATACGTTGTAAGGGGAATTCTCTTGTTTTGACATATGTAGCATAAAGGAGAAATCATAATGCGATCACGACGACGTGTATGGGGTATGGCTTTTCTTTGTATGACTGTTGTTTTTGTGTCTGGCATCGTAGTTTCGGTCGTTCAATCCCACGGGTCTATGCAAAATCCGGTGAGCCGAGTTTATGGTTGTTTTTTAGAAGGACCAGAGTCGCCAACATCGGCAGCATGTCAAGAGGCAGTAGCTGTAGGTGGGACACAGGCATTGTACGATTGGAACGAAATTAATTTAGCAAATGTGGCTGGTCGACACCAGGAGTTCATTCCTGATGGTCAGTTGTGTAGTGCTGGTCGTGATAAGTACCAAGGATTTGATCTGGCCCGTGCGGACTGGCCTGCTGTGCGGTTACCACAGAGTGGTCCTTTTACGTTTACTTATCGTGCAACAGCTCCACACCGTGGTTCTTTCGATCTGTATGTGACGCGAGATGGATACGATCCAACTCAGCCATTACGCTGGTCTGATCTTGAGACCGCGCCATTCCTGACGAGTATCGATCCGCCGTTAGTCGATGGATCATACGTTATGGAAAGTCAACTCCCAGAAGGAAAAAGTGGACGTCATCTCATTTATGCTATCTGGCAGCGCTCAGACAGTCCAGAGGCATTCTATTCATGCTCCGATGTTATCTTTGGTGATGAAAGTAACCCCACTACTGTACCACCAACCGCAGCCCCAACCGGGACGCCTGCTCCACCAACCGAGGTTCCAACTGGGACACCTGTTGCACCGACAAGCACTCCCGTAGTGACGCCGACTCCCCCTGCCGATACATCTGCCTGGCAGTTTGACGTTGCATATGTGGTTGGGGACGAGGTTACCTACGAGGGGAGCACCTATCGTTGTATCCAGCCGCATACATCGTTACCAAACTGGCAACCACCCAATGTTCCCGCACTCTGGCAGTTGATCGACTAAAGAATTACGTTATTTCACCTTGCACAAACTGGGTGCTCGCAGCCAAAAATCCTTTGATAAGGGGGTGCGGGCGCTCAGGTGTTGAACTGGTTTGTGGCACGAAGAGGCTGGCAATGAAGAAACGATGTGGTGCTAGTTCAAGCGTACGTGGCTCTTCCTCAGAGTCGGTTGCCGTGATATTGAGACCAGCGGCAACAAGTGCTTCCTGATATGCAGGGTTGATGCCAAAGTTACAAAAATATTCCCCAGTGGCAGTGCTACTCTCATACAGCTGATAAGCACGAGTTTCTGGCTGGATATGCACCGTCATCTTTTGCCCACGAATGTTGCATGCAAGTGGAGTAACAACAAGGATTGATCCTTCCAGATCGAATTCAGCACTCGTAGCATCAGCGATTCCCATGGTGTTACGTGCAAATTCAAGCACAGCATTCTGAAACCCGGCACAAGTACCCAGATAGGGTATGTCGTTTTCACGAGCAAACCGAATACCATGCAATGTGCCATTGAGGTAGTGTACCTCTCCAGGGCCCCCGATAATGCCATTGTACGTTTCGAGCATTTCGATGCCATGCGTGTTGTTGAGGGTCCCCGTTGGTATCCATTGAGTATTGACTGTGATATTTAGTGTCGTTGCCGCATGTTCGAGCGCAGGAATGAGTGTGTTTTGCGCTTGAGACGTTCCATTGTAGTCACCAATAATAGCGATATTGACTGTTGACATGTTGATCCTACTCGTTTTGCAGTAAGATGAGTACAACAATTTGGGTGGGTTACTCAGTTGGTGTGAGTACCATCACGGGAATTTGGCGATTGTTTGCTCGGCGCTGATAGACTGCATAGCCAGGGTAGTAGGTGAGGGCTTTTTCCCATAGGTATGTGCGTTCGTGGTCAGTTGCTTCGTGTGCCACAAACGTCTGTGGTTGTCCATGTATCGAAGCAGTTACTGTGGGATGGGCACGTAGATTGTAGTACCAGCCTGGGTTATGTGGGTGTCCACCGTTGGAGGCTACGATTATAGCCCGGTTTCCATCAGGAATGTAGACGAGCGGTGTGATACGTTGCTGACCAGTCTTGGCTCCGATTGTGGTCAGGATGAGGACTGGCATGCCAACAGCGGTGCTGGCACGTCCATTCGATAGACGGATGATCCAGCGGTCCAGGTGTGGTGCTACATAGACGTAAAACCATCCACCTGGGCGTGATGCGGCGACGGCGATACCTATACGGAACCAGGTATAGTTCAGGTACTGTTGTGCGTTCATACTTCTCCTTACAGTACGAGTATATGCAATCTGTGTTGTAGTGAGATGTCTTTATGATACTCCAATTCGACCAGGAACACAATAAACCAGAAGTGTTTGGTCGCCTGTTACTGTTTTGTGCTGGTAAGAACCGGAAGTAGTGCCAACAGACCCTGGATTCGTTCAACCAACATATCGCGTGTTTGTTGAAAGGCAAAGTACTGAGTGTCGGCGATTTCATAGGTAGGGTTAGGGATACTCCAGTGGAGTTGAAGTGGTGCATCAAAACAAGGTTCACATATTTCACGAGCCTTATCGCAGACGGTAATGACAACATCAGGTTGATAGTCTTGTAAATCGATAATACTTTTAGCCTGCTGATATTCGATGTCAATGCCAATTTCAGTCATCACCTGTATAGCAGTTGGATGGATTGTGGATGGTTTGATCCCTGCGCTTCGCACCTTGATAACACCGCCACTCAGCTGCCGTAGCAGTCCTTCGGCCATTTGAGAACGCGCACTATTGGCACTACAGATAAACACGACTGATAGGCTGTCTATGGTTGCTACCTTATCTGAAACGGCTAAAAGATGTAGACTGGTGCCAATCTGCTCATAGTAGTGTTGTAGTGAAGGCAAATCTAAACTGTAATACTGCACTCGTGCATCAGCCTCACTGCGATGTGTATGTACTAGGCCGGCCTGTCGAAGGATTCCGAGATGGTAAGATACCAGATTTTGGGGGAGTTTCAACCACTCGACAAGCTCACGCACTTGACGATCACTGTAGCGAAGTGCATGAAGTAGCTGCCAGCGCACCTCATCGGTCAGTAATTTGAGTGACTCAAGGCTAGTGGTATCAGATGGTACAAATGGTGTTGTCATGTGGAATCCTCCGCAAAATCAGCATCCCTTGCCACGATATATCAATACATAATCTGTGTAGTATAACAAAATATATCAGATGTTGTGCTGAAAAATGCGTTATGCTCCTTATTTGAGATTCGTCCTACTACCAAAGCTACTGTATAATATCAGTATACATTGATACAAATAGACTGAATGCGTAGTGCAGAAAATGGGGGTTGTATGCAGCGCGTATTGATCTTGTGTACTGGTAATTCGGCCCGTTCCCAAATGGCAGAAGGGCTCTTACGTAGGTTGGCAGGTGATCGTTTTGAAGTAGTAAGTGCTGGAACACACCCATCAACAGTCAATCCATTGGCGATAGCAGCGATGGACGAGCGTGGGATCGATATTCGATCACATCATTCCAAAAGTCTGCAAGAATTTCTGTCACAGTCGTTTAATTACGTGATCACCGTCTGCGACAGCGCTGCGGAAGGTTGCCCGACATTCCCTGGCCCTGCTCAACGGATTCACTGGAGCTTCCCTGACCCAGCAGCGGCGCAGGGCAGTGAGGCAGAGCGTTTAGCAACGTTTCGTACCGTCCGTGATGCAATTGAGTCACAGTTGCGTGAGTGGTCAGGCAGCAATCCTGCGGCATAAGGCAACATCTGAACCGAAAAATAGTCTTTTGGTAATATATTGACATCTATCAATGTATTTGTTATACTCGATGTCGTTAGAGCAATTGTAAAGCTACATCAATTGACCTACTACACTGCTAATACACCAATCTGATTACTATGGGAATACCAAAGTCTAAATACAGAATCGGTGTTTAGTGATGTGGTATAGTTCAGTTTGTGTAATATTTTTTTTCGTTACTATATCGATAAGTATCAATATATTTAATCATTAAGAAACATCCAATTATGGATCATCTGTCTGGATGATCTTAGTGTGTTGACGAGGCATGGCAGGCATGCCTTTTTATGTGATTAATATATCGATGGATATCAATATATTGTAGGAGTTTCCACATGATTGACGACATTCAAACGATATTCTATTTTGTTGTAGGGTCGCTTTGGCAGGTATGGCCAGCTTTCTTACTTAGTGTTGTGCTTGGGGTATTGATTCGCATGCTTCAACTTGATGGTGTTATTCGTCGCGTGTTTGAGGCACGGGTAGGCATAGCAATCCTGCTATCAACCCTTGTTGGAGCTTTCAGCCCTTTCTGTTCGTGCACGGTGGTACCAGTTGTGAGTGGCTTGTTACTCAGTGGGGTTCCGCTTGCCCCAGTTATGGCCTTTTGGATCGCATCACCAACTATGGACCCTGAGATTTTTGCACTTAGTGTGGCGACTATTGGTTGGCCGATGGCTTTCATGCGCTTAATAGCAACATTCATTCTGAGTCTGGCGGCGGGGTATCTTACTTTAACTCTGACACGAAGTGGGTGGCTCAATAGCAGCATGCTACACAAAAGCAGTCCTGTCCAACCCTGTTCAGAAGTTGCTACGCCAACCTTTAATACAACACAACATCGGCATGAAGTACAACCAATTATTATGCAATCAGCGATTGGTTCAAGTGGAGGGGGGAGTAGTTCCTGTACGGTAGCGCCTATGACAAACACTACAGCAGACAGTTGGCAGAATGTATTACAGCAGAGCTTTCGGACGATGAACTGGTCGTTATTCGGACGTGATGTTGTAGCACAGAGCTGGCTCTTGGGTCGTTGGTTAGTGTTAGCCTTTGTGTTAGAAGCACTTATTACTTTATATGTTCCACAAACCCTTATTGCAGGTGTACTTGGTATGAACAGCCCTCTAGCTATTCCGTTGGCCACTCTGATCGGTGTACCACTCTATTTGAGTAACATCAGTGCATTGCCAATTGTTGCCGGATTGCTCGAACAGGGCATGCAGCCGGGTGCAGGAATAGCCTTCCTGGTGGCTGGGCCAGTGACAACCATTCCTGCGATGGCAGCAGTATGGGGCATTGTCCAACGACGCGTATTTGTGGTCTATCTAGGAATTGGCCTCATTGGAGCAGCAGTACTTGGATGGTTAAGTAACCTATTCTTTATCTTACTATGATGCAGTGTTGTCGTGGTGTAGGAGGATTTTGGGGGAGCATGTGGCAGGCTATACAATGGGTAATACTGTTTGAACATCTTGATGGTGTTTGTTACAATGCCTAATGCAGTGCAATATCTCATACATAGCCAGTCACATGATTCGTTTGCCCTCCGTGACGGCATACGAGGAGGATGCTCGATGCGTATACTTCGTGGTCAATTCGATGGTACAAAAGTAGTACCGCTTGAGTCAATAGATGTACCATCTGGTACACATGTCTTAGTGCTCGTGTTGGATGGCGAGTTGGAACGAGCAGCGGCACGGGTCGCACGGCAGCGAGGTGATGCCATTACCCGGTATGCACCTGGTCAAGTACGCACACCACACGATGACAACGCCCTTCCGCCAACGCAGGTTCCTCCGCTGACAGTTGGTGAGATCATGACTGAACAGCTCATCGCAGTACACCCACGCATGTCGGTCGTTGATGCCATGCATCTGATGTCACAAGAGGGTATCACGAGTGTTTTGGTAGAACCAGGAGCTATTGGTGATTGGGGTATTATGACCATTCGTGATGTTCTTGATCGCATTGTGCGTACCAATCGTGACTCACAGTTTGTCGCAGTTGGGGAACTTGCTTCTCGTCCACTAGTGACGGCATCGAGCGATATGACGCTACAAGCATGCAGTGAACTGATGATTAATCATCGTATTCGACGCGTGGTGGTAGTCGAAGAAGCGGAGCCGATTGGGATTATCAGCGAGACGGACATCTTCCGTGTCATCGAACAACATGGCTGGGACTCACAGGTCTCACCTGATGATGTAAGCTAACTAGCTGCCTTGCTCACCGTCCTAATGCTATGTTTGGTGTTTCAATGTAATTAATATAGTACAAATGATGTAAGTGCCAATCACATTCTCTTCGCTTACATTGAATGTCAGAGTCCTGCTTCTGTAGAGGGGCAGGACTCTGCAGTTGGTGCACTGTTCCAGGCAGGTGTTCGATATTAAGACATCCTGGTTTTACCATTCTTGCGACAGTTATTTCGTCTGCCGATACAGCTTTTGAATGCCCCAGATAAGTTCTGCTAATGCAACTATTCCAACACCTACCATAGCACGTTGTACTATTGCAAGACGCTGTTGCACCATCTTTCGCATGGATTCGGTGTCATTCAGATGTGAGAATGGTTTGCCTATAGGCACCGGGACATCTAGAAATTGACACAATGGCTCCCAGCCCTGTTTGACATCATAGACCAAGAGCCGATCTGCTGGAACGGTTCGTTTAACAGTTTCGATATGTTGGTTGAAGATATCAATAGCATACTGGCGATTTTCAAACTGACCGTGGAATGTGTGCTTCCAGATGAGCTGTTGTGCCAGCTGCGTAACTCGTCTCGAAGCAGGAATCAATAACATCATAGGATTATGATTGAATGTATAAATCGTCTGACTGGTACCTGTATACCAGCGTTCTGGATCACGCACACTCATTCGAGAGCTTGCTTCCAAATACGCATGTGTCTAGGGTTTTGAATCGTTTCGACCATATCATAGCACTTATCAAAACCCAATTCCTCTAATGCTGCTTTGCGTGAAAGGGTACCGGTGCGACCGAAGCATGCACCAATTACTTTGATTGACATGCCGGACTCCTGCTACTTTAACACCCCCGATCTAGTGACAGAATGAGGCTGCTAGGCATCCGATGGGACTCCAGGGTAATAGACAACGCATATTGTAATAGGGTTAAATAGTTTGGTTGTTTAAGCAAAATGTGGATACAGGATAACAGAAATTTAACACATGAGCAAAAGTAACGGGCCGTGTCAAATCTTGGAGTTGTTGTCAATTACAAATGTCGGTTAAGCGGCTTATGATATGTGTGCACTGATCTTGCTTACATCGTATTCGGTACACGTTGATGACGACATAAAGTAACTATCTATTCATCCTGCCATGATCTTGATTTACGTTCTTTTAATCTTGAAACCGTATGCTACCCGCACATTTAACTGTGTTTTGTTTTTTGTTCTATTCAATAGTCGAGAGAGCACTTCCTATGTCTGATACGGTCAAAAAGCGCCTCAATTTTGTTGATGTCGCTCGTTCATTTGCCATTTTCCTGGCCATCTTCTCGCATGCAATGATTGATTTTGGCGGATGGGATTTGCTTTCTTCTGATCAATTGCTGATACGCGTGATCTCTCGCTCTGCGACACCACTCTTCATTTTCATGTTTGGTATGATGTTAGAGTTGGTGTACTTCAAGCGCTATGAACAACAAGGCTTGCAACCTATCTCCCAACGGCTGGTCAAGCGAAGCTTCCAATGTTTTGTTGGGTATCAATTGACCGTTCTGGCAGGTCTAATCGGTGGTTCTCTGACACCGCTTCACGCCACAGCCGCAGCGCTGTTTCTCGCCGATGCACACTTTGGAAACATTCTACGCTTCTATAGTATTGCTCTGTTGCTAGCCATTCCCCTACTGGTGTTCCGTCAGCGATATAAGTCGTTGGGCATGATCGGCCTGTTAGTTGGTATTTGGCTTACATACCCTATTCTCACCGCTCTAAACATTACCAACTTGAGTGTGTTTTCTGGTCTGGGCGGTGTGCTTTTTGGCGTGGTTGGAAATAATCACGGTCCAAGTGTTCTGTATGGGTTTACATTCCTCATCGCGGGTATGCTGGTGGCATCAAGTCTGGACAACTGGCGCGAGCAAGGGTTCGGGGCATTCTATCGAATGTCTGCAGTAGTGCTTGGGGTGTGTGGTGCTATCGTCGCGACGCTAGTAGTTTCGTCTTCAGCATTTGAGGTCGTGCAGAACTTTGTGACGATGGAAGCCTATCGTGCCCAGAACCATCCAGGGTATTATGCTATTGGGCTATTCCTATGTATGTGTATTCTTATCGCGCTGTCATTCCTTGTTCCGTTACATCGTAGTCTTCCACAGTGGAGTGCAGTGCCTATGGAGTTTGGCCGGTCATCCCTTACCGCATACACCATGGGTAATGTAGTGCTAAATCTGCTTCCTGCATTTGTGGTTGGTACTACTGTAGCGATGGCAATTGGTATGTCTATCGGCTATTTGATCATATTGTTAGTGTTACTGCATGGGTATAACATTGCTTTGGAACGGGTGAGGCCACATTTCCAACGCTACGTGGATAAGTTTACATATCAACAACAGGCTCATCCACCTTCACCAGCTGCACGTGTGGTACGCTATTTGTTGGGATAGCCCGGTTTGCTTCTCCGCAAGCAGTGTACGAAAAAAGGAGTGCAAGCTGTTTCGTGCACTCCCACTGGCATCTGTAGGAAGTATCTCTAGCAGTAGGGTGACTGCTGCGTATCAGTCCATGGGGTTTCACCGTAACGATATGCCGTCATAATGTCCATACTGTTGCCTTCGATCCACCAGCGGAGCGCCTCTGCTGGTGTGCCACGAATGACAATCTGTCGTTCTCCACAGTAGACAATAGCATTTGGTGCTCGCACGCCCTCACTATCAAACTGAATACTCACGCCGTCCAGATCAAATACCTCATTCTCAACCTTGATTAAAGTAGCCATGTACACTCCCTTTTTTGCGACTAATGGTTGTTGTATATTGTCGTACCAGGCAGGTGGCTATCTTTCGTAATAGTGTTGTGCCTGGGGCTCGTCAATATCTTACCAGTATGTAATCCCTGCCCGTATACTGTGTAATTCCGAGAGTTTTCGTCTGTTTTTGTTTGGTGATGACCTTTTGATGAGCCCTAGTACGTCATAGGAAGATAGTACCATTTAAGCACGAATTATGTCTATGGTGTAATGCTCAATCGGCGTGCAACTGTCTTCTCTATAAGATGAGGATATTGTGACAAGTCGATATACAGCGTTCTAATCACGTAAAAAGCCGGCTGTTTTATTGTTGATACAGGTTGCATCGTATGCCAGAAGAGATTCCGCTTTGTGCCAATCTTACGTGAATGGTTTGATTGTATGCCATACATGTTGCATTACGCTCGTCTTCCAAGGAAACCCATCTATGCATTACTATGGCATGTCTATAGTTGTTTCTATATCTAAAGGTAGTCTGGCACATTGGTCATCTGGCACTATATTTGGCATAGCTCTATCCCAAAACATCAGGATTGACAACGTGCGGTATGGGTTGTCCCGTTAATGCATTAACGAGGTTTGTTGCAGCAATGGTCGCCATGTGTATACGGGTCGCTATGGTCGCGCTACCAATGTGTGGAACAGCAGTGACATTTGGTAATGTCAGGAGTGGATGATCTGCGCGGATCGGTTCCTGCTCAAACACATCAAGTCCAGCAGCCCAGGGTCGCCCATGCTGAAGAGCTTTGTACAATTCTGTTTCGTTAACAATTGGCCCTCGTGCGGCGTTGATAAAGATGGCAGTTGGTTTCATTAGTGCAAACTCGCGTGCGCCGAACATGCCACGTGTGCTAGCGGTGAGTGGCACTAATGTAACGACGATATCGGCTTGAGTGAGTAGATCATCAAGGTTATCGCAATATGTTGCGCCTGTGAATGTTTCAAGGTCTGATGATGGATGACGGCTGTGATATATGATCGACATGTTGAAGCCACTGGCACGTCGTGCGACAGCGGAACCGATGCGTCCGGCACCAACAATACCAAGCGTTGCTCCAAAGACATCCTGCCCAACCATAAACATTGGAGACCAGGTCTTCCATTCATCAGCCTCAATCGTTTGTTGTCCTTCGACAATGCGTCGGGCAGTCGCCAGGATGAGTGCCCATACCAGATCGGCTGTTGTTTCTGTCAGTACATCTGGAGTATTCGTCAGAAGGACACTACGTTCTGTGAGCGTGGGTACATCGACATTATCATATCCAACGGCCATGTTCGCAACGACTTTGCATTGTGGGGCAGCGGCAAGAAATTCTGTATCTACTCGCTCAGTTAACATTGTCAATACTCCATCAGCGTCAGCAATCGAGCGCAGGAGCACGTCGCGTGGGACTGGTGTTGCTTCTTTATCCCATATGGTATAGTCACAATGTGCTGCGATAATGTCAATAGCTTCCTGTGGAATTTTGCGCGTAATGTATGCTTTGGGCGTTGACATGTGTACATTCCTTTGCGCTCTGTGAATACTGTTAGCATGGTTCGCATCATACGCTTAAGCATAGCATATGTTGTGCTCGCAACATCCATCACTCCCTTATTTTCAGTATCATCAATGCAAGAACTCATACATAGTCAAAAGGAACGCATATGCGAATACTGCGACGGATTTTGATCTGGGGCGTTGGTGGTTTGGTTGGTCTTATCCTATTCCTTGTTCTATCTATTCCTATTGATGCATTGTTTGGTGGAGGACGGGTTGATGCGCTCACGAATACGCGCATCCCGAACAATGCTGGCCCTGAAATAGCCGCCTATGTTGCACGACCAGACACACCTGGACCCCACCCCACCGTGATTATGATCCACGAGTGGTGGGGGCTCAAAGCGGAGATTACCGGAAAAGCTGATGCGTTGGCGCAGGAGGGCTATGTTGTCGTTGCGCCCGATACATTTCGTGGCAATAGCACCAGTTGGATTCCACGTGCTATCTATCAGGTAAGTTCGACTCCACTTGAACAGGTCAACAGTGATCTCGATGCGGTATTTGCATGGTTAACAACGCAACCAGATGTCATGGCTGATCGTATCGCGGTAATGGGTTTCTGCTATGGTGGGCGTACTTCGCTCCTCTACAGTGTGCACAACGATCAGGTCGCAGCAACTGGTATTTTTTATGGTATGGCAACCGTAACACCTGCCGAGTTAGCCACACTACCCGGCCCAGTGTTGGGTATTTTTGGAGGAGCAGATACTTCCATTCCTGTGGAAGAAGTGCGGGCACTTGAAGATGGCCTGAGGCAAGCAAATATCCCACATCAGATCAGCATCTATGATGGGCAGCCACATGCGTTTGTAACCAGTATCGAGGCTATTCGGCAGGCTGGTCCACAGCAGGAGGCCTGGAATGAACTGCTTGGTTTCCTCGATCAGACTCTGCAAGAAGCAGATACACCATTTGTCCCCTCAACTAACCAACATGCACCACTAGATGCACTTGCTGATGCGACAACGCTGGTAGGGTTGGCACATCACCGTTTTGTGTGTGGTTGGTAAAAGCATTTTTTGTGTAAAGGTCGCATTCTCTTAAGCAATGTAGACCTTTGCTCTTTGTCATACTTTTGGTCATAATGTGCTTGTTTCATGCCGTTACTTGGTTACCTTGTGTGCGGTTTATAGATGGATTTGTTTGCTTTTTTTAGCCATATGCGTACCAGGGAGTACCTCGCCATGCATTCACCACGTTCGTCTTATCCCCGTCATCTACGTGCTCGATATAGCCATACACGCTTCTATATTTGGATTATGGTTTTTGTTCTGCTGACATTGTTACTGTTTCTGAGTGATGTCAACCTGTGGGCCGTTTTGTTGGGGCGATTTTCCTGGATTATCCAGTAACCTATACAACTATCTCTAACTTGAATAATCTTTTGGTTCTACAATGATAGCAAGCACCATGTTCAGTGTTGGTTCGCTAGATGGTCATCTATTGACCGTCATGAGTCAAAGATAGTCATAACAACTACGCCATGTTGTCTTTGATGACAACATGGCGTAGTTGTGTTTTCGGGCACTCTAGTTTTTGGAGATATATGCCAATAGGATTCGTCAGGGTGTCATAGATATTCGCTTATATCTATGGTACTTGAGGCACCTTATGATTAAAATTCCTGAGCAAGTTTCTGGGCCTCTGCGACAGCATCAGCCTTTACTTGTTCTGTTGTATCTGCACCGCCCAGCGTGGGATTGACAGCTAGCGTGCGAATATCCTGAAAGCCGATGAAGTTGAGCCAAAGCTGTATGTATGGCATTTGCATGTCCATTGCTGCTGCTGGCGAATCTGACGGGTATGTCCCGCCGCGTGCATATACAACCGTTGCCGGTTTGCCAGTAACCAATCCCATGTATCCATCTGTTGGCGAAAATGTGAAGGTTAGTCCTGGTTGGGTTACCACATCAATGAAGTGTTTCAATTTGTATGGAATGCTGAAGTTCCACATCGGTACACTAAACAGATATTTATCTGCTGCTTTGAATCGATCGGCCAGTGCAACAACTTCACGCCACGCCTGTACTTGTTGCGAGTCTTGATCTTGGCCTTCCAAGAGAGCATATTTACCAGCAATGGTGTCACCATCGAATTCCGGCAGGGGCAGTGTCCATAGGTCGATAGTTTCAATCTGATCGTTTGGATTAGCTGTAGTATAGGCATCTAGAAACGCCTGCGCGGCCATAATCGATGCTGAACGGCTTTTGCGAGGAGAGGCCTCAAGATACAGTAGTGTTGCCATCAGAGATATTTCCTCTTTCATACTATACGACACATATCCTTAGCTAAGGAGTGTACAAGAATACTGTTTTCAGATGTAACAGGATGAGAGTTTTACTTCTATTTCACTATAACAGACTTTAATACCACAGACAATAAAACACCCCTACAACACATTTAAAACTAGTGTTGTGTTACACTTGAGTTCTAGATACACTGCCCACACGGAAAATATCGAATGACACTGCCACAATTTGACACAACACACTTTACCGCGCTCGTTCGCTCCCTTGCTAAGTCTGCATTTCGAGATATTCTGAGCCAAGCTAGTGATGAGCACGTGTATGCCTTTGGGTTATATACAAATGGCGAAGGGGGTTATGTGATACCGACAGCCAACACCGAAGAGGCGCTAGAACGCACAGCGCTGGTATACGCACAAACGAATGCAACCCCAGTTGATCTCCACCGTCAATCGCTGCGTTGGTCGCCCTGCGACTGGCAGTATCATGAAGAGGGTGATGATGCTGCTTTTGAAGAAGTTGATCGATACTTGGAAACAGGCTGGAATGCTGATTATACGCACTTTAGGTTTAATGTAGAGCTAGTCGAGCGGTGCTGTATTACTGCACTGCAACAGCTACAACAAGAGTATTTCTTTCGTGTGCCAGGAAACCAAAAGCCTGTTCTGGTCAATGTGTTCAAGGGCGATCAATCAGATAAAGAGCGTATGGCGTTTGCACAAGAGTTGAATAACGAAGTACTCTGTAGGCAATTTCAACAGGAACTTGAGCAGGGGTACAAAGCATTCTTTGCCATTGCAGACCTTAAACGTGGAGACTAATTGTACAAAATGAATATTCGAACAGCCACAATAGAAGATGTTGAGGCAATTGCCTTGCTGCATGCGGAGAGTTGGCGTACTACCTATCGGGGCCTGTTCAAAGAAGAGTTTCTGGATCAACACGTATTTCAGGATCGTAAAGATGCTTGGCATCAGCGCTTTACCAAGCCTCAGGAGAATCAAATCGTCCTTGTTGCTGAGCAGAACCAGGAACTTTGTGGTTTTGCCTGTGCATTTGGCAACGAGGACCACAGATGGGGAACATTACTCGATAATCTGCATGTTTGCAATACGAGAAAGCGCCAGGGCATTGGTAAGCATTTGCTCATCGAAATTGCACGCTGGTCAAACCAACGCTATCCAGATATTGGACTGCATCTTGCGGTGTTAGAGTCGAATGTTCCTGCACGCCGGTTTTATGAGACACTTGGCGCAACCAATCAAGAAGCGCGACTCTGGGAGCCTCCAGGGGGTGGTGTAGTTAAGGAGTTCATCTATGTATGGCACAACTTTGACTCACTCCTATCAGGTCAGGTGTAGTGGTAGTATGAAGCCAATAGATACACCTGACCTGATGCATCACTCCTTCACGAACTACATGAGAGCATTGAACACCCGGCGCGGTGACGTGCCCAGTCTGGTCGTTTCTGTGCCAACTTCGCATGCTCTGGTTGCTCATCATACGGACGCCGCAGGACCTCCAATAATATTTGGATAAGCGTTGTGTCGTTTTGTTCAGCCAGCTCAATGGCTTGCTGTGCCAAATAGTTCCGTAGCACGTAGCGTGGGTTGGCTGCGTTCATACGAATACGACGCTGATCGCTGGTCTGGTCATCATCACGCAGTCGAGCCGCGTAGTTTTTCAGCCAGTCCGTAAGTACTGCTTCGTGACGCATACGCATGTCTTCACGATAGAACGCATCGTCTAGTGGATCAAGTTTTGGCTCCTCAAGATCGATCTTAGCCAGGTTTCGGAAGAAGATGGTCATATCAATCTCAAGTTCCTGCATCAGCCTATACGCTTCGTCGACGATCTTACTATCACTATCGCGATAGGTATCAAATCCGAACTTGGCAGCCGTCATCGCATGTGACTCAGTGTTGTAGACCTCAACAAATCGTGTCAGACCTGCTTGCAGTGAATCCTGTGATGGAAAAACAGGGGCAATCGCGTTGGCAAGGCATACAAGGTTCCATTGTGCTACCTTTGGTTGCGTTCCAAAACGATAGCGGCGCCCATGGGCATCTGTCGTATTCGGTGTCCAGTTCATGTCGAGATTGTCAATCCAGCCATAGGGTCCATAATCGATCGTAAGACCGAGGATGGACATATTGTCGGTATTCATGACGCCATGAACGAACCCCACACGCATCCAGTGTGCAACCATCTGTGCTGTTCGCACACAAACCTCTTCAAACCACTCTGCGCGACGCTCCGCTGGGTCACCTACCAGATGTGGGAAGTCGCGATCAATCGTAAAATCAACCAAGCATTCGAGCAGATCGTGCTGGCCGCGGGAGGTAAAGATTTCGAAGTTGCCAAAGCGAATGAACGAGGGTGCAACCCGACAAACAATAGCTCCCGGTTCAGGTCGAGCATTTCCATCGTAGAACATGTCACGGATAACAGTTTCGCCCGTTGCCACCAAGCTCAATGCACGTGTCGTTGGCACGCCTAGATGGTGCATTGCCTCACTGCATAAGAACTCTCGCAGCGATGAGCGTAGCACCGCCCGACCATCAGCCTGACGCGAATAGGGAGTTGGCCCTGCTCCCTTAAGTTGTAATTCCCAGCGCTCACCAGCACGATTTACCACTTCTCCCAAGGTGATAGCCCGGCCATCACCCAACTGCCCGGCCCACTGTCCAAACTGATGGCCACCATAGCATGCAGCATAAGGCTGCATACCTTGCAAAAGCTGATTACCAGCAAATACGTTGGCAAAGGTCGGTGTCGCAATCTCTTCCTGAGCAAGCTCTAACAGCTCTGCCACTTCGGGCGAATGTGTGATTAGTCGTGGTGCTGCTACCGGAGTCGGATGTGTGTGAGACCAACAAGCATTATAAACCTGTCGGCGCTGTGGGCTTTTGTTTGGGTCGCCCGGTAATTCATTGATAAAACGATTGTCGAAGATAAGGTTTTGCATATATCTCTATATTTCAATCTACATCTGCTTGTGAGGCTTGTTTTTGCCGCTGTTGATGAAATGCTTCGTACAGAATAATGCTGGTAGCCACACCCAGATTTAATGAGTCGCACGTACCAACCATCGGAATTCGTACCAGAATATCGCAGGCATGCTGCTGTTCTATCGAAAGGCCAAGTCGTTCACTTCCCATCAAAAGAACATACGCGTTTGGATACACCACATCACGGTACTCCTGCTGAACATCGGGTGTAGTGCCAACAACAACTGCTGAATGTGTATGTTTCCACTCGACAAACTCGTTAAAGTTAGCCCGCACAATCTGTAGAGCAAAGAGGGATCCCATACTCGCCCGTACAGCTGCCGGGTGGTATGGATCGACTGTATCTCCTAACAAGATAAGGCCGGAACACCCGACAGCATCACAGGTACGCATGATGGCTCCGAGATTACCGGGATTGCCCACATTATCAAGTGCGAGCCAACCGCCAGTTGCGTTCTTGGTTGTCACTCCCTCACCCAGAGCAGTCTCGCGAAAACGTATGACTGCACCAATACCTTGTAAATTCTCTTTAAAAGAGATACCGTTGAATGCATCCGCATCCAGTTCAGCAATAGGTGCACCAGTTCCTCGTAAAGCGGTGATCGTTTGTTGTCCATGTTCTCCGGTAACCAACTCTGGTGCGATCACACCCAATGTAATATCGGCACCAGCTTGGATGGCTTGTGCGACGATCCGCGCACCTTCGATGTAGTAGGTCTGGGTTTGCTCCCGACCACTACGCGAGCGAAGTTGTCGAAGCTGCTTTACCAGCGCAAGTGTATCTGCGCGTGCATCGTGCTTGGAGGCGGCTGTTTTTTTGGTACGTCTACGCTGCAAGCTCATTCCTCATTCTGTCAGGATCTGCTATGGGTTGCTTTGCCACTCTTGCTAGCTTCCGATTGTACCACAAGAATAATATGTTAGCCTTGGTTATACATCAATCGTTGGAGTGAGGTATTTGTTTCTCTGATTGTCATTGATGAGAAAAGCAAATTGTCGCTTATAATGATGCTAAACCATCGTTGTCTAGTTGTAAAGTGAGGGAGAATATGGAACTGGATCTTCAACCGCTGCTTGAATATGATCTCAAAGATACCATTGCACTGTTGAACAATGGCTTTAGTGGCTATTTTGTCAATGTCCACTTTAGCCCTGGAACCTTCTTGCATATGGTCATGCAAGACAGTATTGATATGCATAGTAGTCGTGTGGTGGTTCGTAATGGTGAGTCGGTTGGTATAGCCTTGATCGCACGACGCGGTTGGTCGAGTCGTCTCGCAGCGATGGCAATTGTACCAGAAGCTCGAGGCAAAGGCGTCGGTCGTTGGTTTCTCCCTCAGCTTCTGGCAGAGGCACGTGCCCGTGGTGAGCACCGAATGCTGTTGGAAGTTATTGAGCAAAACACAGCTGGTGTACACTTATACCAAGGTAGCGGATTCCAGATACTGCGGCGGTTGGTAGGTTACACATCACAGAACCTTACAGGCGTATCGGCGGAACTTACAGAAGTCGATATTCGCGATGTTGCTGCGCTGGTAACAGGTTATGGCCTATCAGATTTACCGTGGCAACTCTCTGGTGAAAGCATGGCCTCTGTTGCTCCACCACACAAAGCCTTTCAACTGGACTCAGCGTTTGTGATTATCTCTGATCCAACAGCCCCGGTGATCGCCATTCGTTCCATCATTGTGCAGCCAGAAGGACGCCGGTCTGGACAAGCTACTCGACTTCTTCAAGCATTGGCAGCCACCTATCCTCAGCGACAATGGAAAGCAATGATCATTTGCCCTGAGGAGATCAGCGGCCTGTTTGAAAAAGCCGGTTTTGTCTGTGAGCCATTAGCACAATTTCAGATGGTGGCTGATCTGAAACGTTGAGATAGTAACTCGTGTCTGAGTGCTATGAGCCGCTTTCCTCAACAACTTGATACAGGGTGTTCTCACTGAAACCTGTCAGATACAATTCGCCACTTTCATCCTCACCAAAGGACGAGATGCTGAGGTTGCTGGACAACACTTCTGCCTGTTCCCAAGTGCCATTGGTTGTTTCGCGCAAGGCCCACATACGACCACTACAGTAATCACCGAAGATGTAAGCGCCATGCATGCTAGCGAATGTACTCCCCCGATACACATACCCCCCAGTAACTGAACACCCCAGATCGTGGGAGTATTCAGCAATGGGTGCTACGAATTGATCCAGGTCGCAGTCAGAATTTTGAAAACAGTTATACCCTTCGGTGATATTCCAGCCATAGTTTTCGCCGCCGGCGCTGTTAGCCCGCTGTATATGTACCTCTTCAAAGGCATTTTGTCCCACATCAGCGATATACAAATCACCGTTGTCGCGATCAAATGAGAAACGCCATGGGTTCCGTACACCCAATGCCCAGATTTCGTCCTCTGCCTCGTTGGTATTGATCCACGGGTTGTCGGCAGGAATGGCGTATGGCTCACCACTATCGACATCGAGCCGCAGCATTTTGCCGAGAAGTGAGTTCGGGTTTTGGGCGTAGTTTTGGGGGTCATCGGCGGCACCACCATCGCCCATGCCAACATAGAGATAGCCATCTGGCCCAAATTTCACCAAACCGCCATTATGATTGGCATACGGTTGTTCGATAGTGAGTAACACCATCTCTGTGCCAGGATCAACGGTATCGCCGCTGGCCTCGAAGCGTGATATCACCGTGCTTCCCTCTTGATTGGTGTAGTTGACGAAAAGTTGATTGTTTTGGGCGTAGTTAGGATGAAACGCGACGCTTAATAATCCCTGCTCACTGGCGCGTGAGCTAACACGGTCAGTAATATCAAGAAAGGGATCGGTGGCTGGTGTGTTATCGCGCAGGAAGATGATCCGTCCAGCCTTCTCGACCACAAACAGGCGATTGCTCCCATCTCCCGCATGTGTAACGTACAGCGGACGATCTAGCCCTGTCACAACAGGCTCTACATTAATACGGAGATCTTCGAGACTAACCAATGCGACTTCTTCGGGTTCGTCAGTGGGTATCTCGGTTGCAATCGGAACGCTGGTAGCTGATGGTTCAGTATCAGGCTGTGCCTCGGGGGCGACAGTTGCTGGTGGTTCCTCTGCTTCGGAAGGCGCAGTCGGAATAACGCGTACTTCAGACGCGGGCTGATCCTGAGTGGCGGCGCTATTTCCACAGGCTGTGAGTAGAAAGATACCCACCAGCGGCACTATAACTATGTTGGCAAAACGCATGGACTCCTCATAAACAATCTAGTATGTATTGGAAACGACGGTCCCAAAGGGGACATATGCTCCATGATACGCAATAGTGCGCCGATTAGACGCACTACGGAGACGATCCTTATGGAAGCCTTAGAAACGGATCTAATAATCTTCGAGTCGTTCGTT